>JAHFHI010000172.1 GCA_023246995.1 Candidatus Omnitrophota bacterium | reverse complement strand
CGTCTCGGGATTGCAGTTGACCATGATGGTTTCATACCCGATTTCCTTCAGCGCGAAAGCCGCGTGCACGCAGCAGTAATCAAATTCAATACCCTGGCCGATCCGGTTCGGACCGCCGCCGAGGATCATGATCTTAGGCTTGGCGGCGGGAATGTCCTCATCCTCCTCTTCATAGGTGGAATAAAAATAGGGCGTATAGGCTTTGAACTCGGCCGCGCAGGTATCCACGAGTTTGTAGACGTTGCGCACGCCCGCGGCAAGACGCGCCGCACGCACCGCGTCTTCGGTTTGATCCCACGAAAAGGCGAGCTGGCGGTCGGAAAAACCGAACCGCTTGGCCTTACGCAAAAGCGCGGTCCGGCGCGCCGTGTCGCCGGCCGCGCCGAAAAGCTCTCTTTCAAGGTCCACGATCTGGCGTATCTGCTCAAGGAACCACGGATCCACGCGCGTGATCTCGTGAATCTTGGCGGTGTCAAAGCCCGCAAGAAACGCGTATTTGATATAGAAAATCCGGTCTTCTTTCGGCACCGCGATCATACGCGCAATTTTTCCTTTAAGCTCTTCGTCCCCGGGGGCATCTTGAATAAAATCCAAATATTCCTCCCGGGTTTTAAGCTTGCGGCCAAAGACCTTGTCCTGGCCGTCGCCGCCGAGGCCGTAGC
Organism: Candidatus Omnitrophota bacterium; assembly: GCA_023246995.1. Taxonomy (GTDB): domain Bacteria; phylum Omnitrophota; class Omnitrophia; order Omnitrophales; family Aquincolibacteriaceae; genus JAHFHI01. Next base: position 3,642 of record JAHFHI010000172.1, on the reverse strand, counting down.
GTTTGATTTCAAGCGACCGCAGGCCTTTTTGAAGCGCTTCTTTAAACGTGCGCCCGATCGCCATGGCCTCGCCCACGGATTTCATCTGGGTGGTGAGCGTGCTGTCCACCCCTTCGAACTTTTCAAAAGCAAAGCGGGGGATTTTCACCACGCAGTAATCGATCGCGGGTTCAAAAGAAGCGGGCGTGTATTTGGTGATGTCGTTCGGGATTTCATCGAGCGTGTAACCCACCGCGAGCTTGGCCGCGAATTTGGCGATGGGAAATCCCGTAGCCTTCGAGGCGAGCGCCGAAGAGCGGGAAACGCGCGGGTTCATTTCGATCACGACCATGCGCCCGGTCTTGGGGTCAATGGCAAACTGAATGTTGGAGCCGCCGGTTTCGACGCCGATCTCGGAGATGACCCTCCGGCCGGCATCGCGCATGCGCTGATATTCCTTGTCCGTCAGAGTCTGGGCCGGGGCCACCGTAATCGAGTCGCCGGTGTGGACGCCCATGGGATCCAGGTTCTCGATCGAACAAATGACCACGAAGTTGTCCCGGATGTCGCGCATCACCTCAAGCTCGTACTCTTTCCATCCAAGGACAGACTCTTCCACCAGAATTTCGCCCACCATGCTCGCGTCAAGCCCCCCGCGGGCCACACGCTCGAGCTCCTCACGGTTGAAGCAAACGCCGCTTCCGGATCCGCCGAGGGTGAAACTCGCGCGCACAATGACCGGATATCCGATTTCCTCGGCGCGCTTCAGAGCCTCTTCGACGGAATAAGCAAAACCGCTTCGCGGCAGATCGAGCCCGATTTTCTGCATGGCCTTCTTGAATTTTTCCCGGTCCTCGGCTTTTTTGATGGCCTCGTACTTGGCGCCGATCAGCTCCACCCCGTAGCGGGTAAAAATCCCCTGTTCGTAGGCCTTCACCGCGAGATTGAGGCCGGTCTGGCCGCCCATGGTCGGAAGGCAGGCGTCCGGCCTTTCTTTTTGGATGATTTTTTCGAGATACTCCACTGAAAGCGGTTCGATATAAGTGCGCGCCGCGGTTTCCGGGTCGGTCATGATGGTGGCCGGGTTGGAGTTGATCAGCACGACTTCATAACCGTCCTCGCGCAGGACCTTGCAAGCCTGGGTGCCGGAATAGTCAAACTCACAACCCTGCCCGATAATGATCGGCCCCGAACCGATAATGAGAATTTTTTTAATGTCCGTCCGCTTAGGCATGCTCGATCATCTCCCGGAATCGGCTGAAAAGGTAATCGCTGTCATGAGGGCCGGGTGAATTTTCAGGGTGATACTGGACCGAGAACAGCCGGTGCTTTTTGTGTGCCAATCCTTCGAGCGTCTTGTCGTTTAAATTAAGATGCGTGGCCTCGACCTCCCCTTGGGGAAGCGACTCGATATCGACCACAAACCCATGGTTCTGGGAGGTAATCTCGATCCGGCGCGTGGCAAGATCCATCACCGGATGGTTGCCCCCGCGGTGGCCGAACTTGAGTTTGGAAGTGGTTCCCCCGAGCGCCTGGCCGAGCATCTGATGGCCGAGGCAGATGCCGAAAATCGGAATTTTTCCGATCAGTTCCCGGACCGTCCGAACCACATACTGCACTGCGGCCGGATCGCCCGGGCCGTTGGATAAAAACAGGCCGTCGGGTTTATCCCTTAAAATTTCAGCGGCCGGGCTCGAGGCAGGAAAAACAGTCGCGTCAAAACCATGCTGCTTGAGTTTGCGGAGGATATTAAATTTAATGCCGCAATCAAGCGCCGCGATCCGCAGTCTCCGGAGCGCGGGGTTCGGGCTGCCCCACTCAAAACCTTCAGGGAGGTCTTCCTCAAACCGGTAGGCTTTTGAACAAGTCACTTCCTTGACCAAATCCACGCCCACAAGGCTCGGGGAATTCTGGGCTTTCTTAACGAGCCTCTTTGGGTCTCCGTCCACGGTTGAAAGGATTCCCTTTTTGGCTCCGTGATCCCGCAGGTGGTTGACAAGTTTGCGCGTATCGATTTCCTGAATCCCGATCTTGCCGTGGCGCTTGAGATAAGCTTCAAGCGATTCTTCGGCGCGATAGTTACTCACGACAGGGCTCAACTCCCTGACGATAAAACCCTCCACCCACGGTTTTAAGGACTCTGCGTCCTCACGGTTAATCCCGTAATTACCGATCAAAGGATAGGTCATGGTCACGATCTGGCCCTTATAAGAAGGGTCGGTCAAAATCTCCTGGTACCCGGAAAGAGCAGTATTGAAAACCACCTCTCCGGAGGTTTCCCCTTCGGCCCCGAATCCTTCCCCCTCAAAGACAAGACCGTCTTCGAGCGCGAGCCAGGCTTTCATCTTCTTAAAATCTCCATAATTTTGAAGCGCAGAGAACCGCTTTGACTTTGCCCTTGAGCTTGCGCCCAAGAAAACAGCTGTTTTTGGATTTGGATTCAAACCCTTTTTCCGCGACCGTCCACTCCTCGGCAAGATCCACAAGCGCGAAATTGGCTTCGGCGCCCTTGGCCAATGTGCCGAATCCGGGCCCGAGACGCAGGATCTCTGCCGGACGCGCGGACATAGCCCGGACAATTTCCGGAAGCTTCCATCCTTCCCCGTGATAAAGCTCCGTTAAAATCACAGCCAGGGCCGTTTCAAGCCCCGTGACCCCGAAGGGCGCGTCATCAAACTCACACATCTTGTCTTCGTCGGTATGCGGAGCATGGTCGGTGGCGATGCAATCAATCGTTCCGTCCCGAAGCGCGGCTCGAAGCGCCTTGATATCTGCATCGGTACGAAGCGGCGGATTCATTTTCGCGTTCGTGTCATAGCCTTCGGCAGCCCTGTCGCTTAAAACCAGATGGTGCGGCGTCACCTCCGCGCTCACGGGAAGCTTTTCGGCTTTGGCCCGGCGAACCAGCTCGGCCGAACGCGCCGTTGAGAGGTGGCATAAATGAAGCCGCGCCCCGGTAAGCCGCGCGAGTTCGATATCCCGAGCCACCGCCACCTCTTCACTCGCGGCCGGGATTCCCCGCAGCCCCAAATGCGTGGCGTGGACGCCTTCATTCATCACGCCCCCGGCCGAAAGCCTGCGGTCTTCGGTGTGACTCATCACGATCAAATCAAGCATGGCCGCGTACTGAAGCGCGCGGCGCATGAGAAGGGAATCGGCGACCCAGTCTCCGTCATCGGTCACCGCCACAATCCCCGCTTGCTTCAGATCGGCCATTTCGGAAAGCTCTTTTCCTTCCCGGCCTTTGCTGATCGTGCCGGAAGGAAAAATGTAGTAGGGCACTTCTCTGGACTTGCGGATGATGAGATCGATCACGCCCTGGTTGTCGCAGGGCGGCATCGTGTTGGGCATGGAAACCGAGGCCACAAATCCGCCTTTCAGGGCGGCACGCGCGCCGGTCAGAATCGTTTCCTTGGCCTCGTAGCCGGGTTCACGGAAATGGGTGTGCAGGTCAATCAGGCCGGGAAACAAATGCAGGCCCTTTGCTTCGAGAGCTTCCTCGTCTTTTAAAGGCTTCAGCCCTTTTGAAAACTCGAGGATCTTTCCATCCTCAATCCGGACATCCAAAACCTCGTCCACCCCGGCGGCCGGATCTACGACATGGGCATTTCGAGCGAGAAGCTTCATTCCGTCTCCTTCATGCTTTCATGACTTGCACCGGAG
>JAHFHI010000171.1 GCA_023246995.1 Candidatus Omnitrophota bacterium | reverse complement strand
AGTTTCGAAACTCCGGGAGCTTGAAGCCGGCCTTACGGACCCCCAAAAAGCAATTTTAGAGTTTGAAATTATGCGAGCGCTTTTTGAAAGCATGCAGACCAAAGCGCACAAACAGCGCACCCCGGCCCAATTGCGGGGAGCGCTTTTAGAGGCCGCTTCAAAGCTCTGGAATAAGGATCTTTCCGGATCGCCGACCGCATTTTCGCGAACGGCCGAACAGGCTTTTGAAATCCGGGGCGCGCGGGACGCTTTTGAAAAGCAATTTTGGGCAGCCGTCACGCTTCCCCGCGATCAGGACGCGCTTCCGGCGCTTGAAACCGCTCGCGCCGGGCTTGGCCTGAAAAAAGAGCAAGCCGCCGCGCTCGGGCCGTGGATCAAACCCGAAAAATTACCAGGCCTGCGCACGGATAAAAAGGTGAACTTTGATGCCGCTCTTGATGCCTTAAAAGCCTTTACGGCAGGGCCTTTGGGCGATGACGCGGAGACGTTTCTTGAGGCTCCGTGGCCGGATTTTATCGAGCTTAGAGGGCTCTGGCAGGAAAATCGGGACGCGGAATTTTTCGCGCGTCTCACGGTTTTGGAGGCCTCTTTGCCAGCCGGGTCTCATGCCGTGAGCATGCTGGGTGAGCTGAAGGCCGCGGCCGAAAAGGTTTTTCTGACCGGAGCGCTTGATTCGATACACCGTCTTGAGGCGACCGGGTCCCTTGAGCAGGCGATTGAGCGTGCCAATGCCGGCCTTGCTGTTATTGGGCTTCCCGAGCTCGAGCAGGAAAAGGCGCGGCTTATTTCGCGCCTGGAGCGTCTTCGCCTTTTAGCCGACATCGCGGAACAGATAAAAGCCCATTGGCAGGAACTTGCCGGCAAAACCGGGGAAGAAATTTTAAAACTCACAGACTCGCAGAGTATCGCCGCCGCGCGGGAGGCATTTTTGGCGGGTTCGAATCAAGAGCTCACGGCCTTGCGCGCCCAGCACCAGATCACGGAGGAGGAAAATCAGCCTTTGGCGGTTTTTTTAGGGCAAACCGTGAACGCCCTTGAGGAGCGCATTCGCGCGTACGCTGAAACCGTGACGGCCCGGGAGAGAAAGGAACAGAACAAAGCCGCCGAGCTCACGCAGGCTTTGAAGACGCTTGAGCGGAGCCTCGGAGACCGCGCGCTGGCTTTTAAAAATCCGGAGGGGCTTCTTGAGAGTTCCGACATCAAAGCGTACCGCCAGCGCGTGGAGCCCTCCGCCATTCCTCGCGAAACCAAGAGTCAGCTGATGTCCGAACTTGAGGCGGCCTTAAGCCGTGTGCTCCAAAAAGGGTACGCGTTGCATCAGGCAAGGCTTCAGAAAGCCCTTCAGGCATCGGTGAAAGAAGTCCCCGCGTGGCGTCAGATTCTGCTTGAAACCCGTCAACTTCTCGAAGAGCTTCCCGCCGGGGATCTTACCGAGGAGGACCCGGCCCGGGAAAGACTGGAAAGCGCTTTTATCCGTCTGGAATCGGAAATTTTAGTCCCCCGGGTGCCGCCTGCCCTGCGCGAGGAAGCCTATATTCTGGGCGCGAGGATTCTTGCGAAAGTTTTGGGAAAAGAAAGTCCCGATCACGCGGCGCATTTGCAGAAGGGGCTGGGCGAGAGCGGCTGGGCTGCGGGGCTTCGCGCGGAACTGGCCGCCGCGCTTGTGAGTTTAGGTTTGTATCACGAAGCGGCCGGCGGCCTGCAGGACGCAAGAGACCGTTTTGAAGAGGCTTATAAGCAAGCGAACCTCGCGCTCCGGATGGATCCCGCAAGCCAGATGGCCCCGAAAATTTTAGAAGAAGCCGATCAGGGGCGCAAACGTTCCGAAGTCCGCGCCGCGCCTTTGAAAGCCGGACAAATTGATTTTCTGAACGCGGCGGGCTTCCGGGAGACGGCCTTAGAAGAGCTCTCCCGTGTCGCGCCCATGGACGCGGCCAAAAAAAATCTGCGACGGCAATGGGAAAGGGCGCTCGTGAGTGAAGAGGTTCCGTCAGCGGAAAGAATCGGACAGCTTCGCGAAAAGGCCGGGCGTCTTATCGGGCTTCACCGTTACACCGAAGCGGCGGTCATTCTTAAAAACCTCGCGGTCTTTGAAAGACTCTACGGGCTTTTTGCGCCGGATCAGAGGTTGCCGGGCGCTTCTGCCGCAGGACGGCTTTCAAAGCTCCGCTCGGATTTGGCAAGGCAGCATTCAAGCCAGGGAACAAGGCAGCTTCAAGGAAGCGATGTCTCCCAGCGTGAAGAAGCCCGGGAACTTCTTCGCGCGCAGCTTTCCTCGTCGGCCCGGGATACGGCCAACCCGGCATGGGGTGATTTCGAAGCCCGCTTCAAAACCGACAACGCGGGGCGTTTCTCCGTGAAATACGGTTCCCAGCAGGCCATTTTCGAGCTCGGGCGCCGCGAGGCGCGCGAAATTTCTTTTAAGAGAACTTTTGACGCCGAACTTCTCCAGTATGTTTACACGATCATGACTCTTGAGGCGGATCTCCCCCGGGTAAGCCGGACATTTTTAGAAAAACGGCAAGCCGCAGGCCGTCTTGAAACGGATGCCGCGAGGCCGATCGTGCTTCTCGGCGACCGCAGGCTTTTCAATCTTGGTTCCGAATGGGCCCAGGCCTCGGAGAAAATCGCGGAGCAAATTAATGCCGGAGACATCCAGACTCCCGGTCTTGACGATTTCGAGAGTCTTTATGTGACGAATGAAAGCGGAAATATCACGTTTAAAAGCGAGCTGCCGGTCCTTTTTCGGCTGAAATTTCCGCCGCAGGGTCTCTTTCGAATGGCCCGGACCTGGAATGAAGAAGCCGGCTATTACCTCTATACTTTTCTTAGCGTGGATGAGGAGGGCCGTCCCGCGCGGGACCCCAAAGGGGCGCTTGTCAGCCGCTCCTTTTATCTCGCGCGCAGGGAAAAACGTGTTACCCCGGTAGAGCTTGAGGGGGTTTCGGGAGCCGAGCTTCGCGCGGGATCCCTGCGCGATCTTTTGGCCCGGCATCTGTTTCACGGGGAAATCGACTCGATCGGGGTTCCCGGGTTTCGGGGCATGGTGTTTCGCACCAACGCGATCGGACAAAAGAATTTTATCTATCAGGATACGGCCGGCGGGAAGGATGTTCGCGTGCTGCTTGATTTAAAAGAGCCCGACGCCTTGTTTTCAATCGAGCGGTTTTACGATCCCGGAATCAAACAGTCCCTTTACGCGGTGCGTCCCCTTGATAAAACCGGCCGGCCGGTCCAGGAAGGCGTGAGGTATCTGCGCGTCAAGCGGGACGCGCAGGGCCAAGTCTATTACAAAAACGTGCTCGAGGTTTTTGATTACACCCCCCAGGCGTTGAGCAAAGCCGGGAGGCTTGAGTTCTTAAAGATGCGGCTTGAGGCGCTTCAACCAAAGACACGTTCGGAAGTGCGCACGGACCTCCTCGCGGAGGATTCAGAGCCGGAGGAAGAAGGAAGCGAACACGCCCAGCTTCGAGCCAAACTTTCCGGAGAAATTCTTGCCGCGCTTGCCTCCGCGACAGAACCCCTTGAAATCGAAATTCAAGTCCCCGAAAGACGGGTTGTGGTCTTTAAACCGGAGGCGAGGGACCCGTCGATCCGGGACCTGGGCCTGGATCTCGGCCCGGCCGGAAGCTATGAGAAACTTCTTGATTATATGGCCGAGGAGAGAATCCAGACGATCCGGATTGCTCCGCCGGTTGCTTTTGCCTGGTCACGTCAGCAGACAGACCCCGCACTTTCGGGAAACGGCGCTCATGAAATGGTCACAGCCTTAAAAATGGCGCTCACATGGAAGAAAGAGGGAAGCGGTTATAAACTCGCGCCTTCCGTCGGCCCCAGGTGGAAAATGGCGGTTTTCGGCTCCGAGACAGCGCGGAAAGTCGAAGTGCGGATCGACGAGTGGGCCATGCGCGAAGTCTCTCCGGACGCCTACCGCCTGCTCGGGCCGGACGAATTTTGGCTGACCCATGAAAATGATCTTGAGATTCCGGGGTTTGCGGCCGCGACTTTCAGAATCGGCCTGGGCCGCCGCCTGCTCGGTGAGGAGGATACGCCGGATCAAGCGGCTTGGGGCGCGCCCAAACTCATCTTCTTGTCGCAAGATCCGAAAGTCGTTTTTTATCCGGAGCCGGAGTGGAACCAGCTCGCCAAGTTCGGGCCTCCGGGTTTTAGCGCCGTGAAGTTTACCATGGAAGCGCAGGCTGAAAAGAAACAGAAAAATCCGGGACGGGTTCTTTATGCCAAGCTCGCGCCGGGCGGCGAAGGAATTATCGCCTATAATTTTGCCAAAAAGGAAACCCTCAAGATTCAGC
>JAHFHI010000170.1 GCA_023246995.1 Candidatus Omnitrophota bacterium | reverse complement strand
AACTTCCGCGTGACCGCGGTCGGGGACTCCTATAACGACCTGGGCATGCTCAAGGCTGCCGACAGGGGCGTTTTTTTTAATCCTCCCGCGAAGATTGCCAAAGCCCATCCGAGTCTTCCGATCGCCCGCAGTTATGCGAGTCTGGCGCGCCGGCTGATCGCCTAGGAGGAAGGATTTGCCTAGCCCCTGGCCCTATGATAGGATAGCGCCCGTTTATTACCCCGGCTGAACGCCTCAGGAGACGACTCATGCATTGCTTCGGAACCAAGCAGCGCTGTCTAGTACTCGCACCCCATCCGGATGATGAAACTTTCGGCTGCGCCGGAACCATCGCCCGCCTCAAAAAAGAAGGCTCCGAAGTCTATGTGATCGCGGTTTCGGCCGGTGATGTCCAGCATTACAACGTTAAAAAATATTCCTTTGTTTCCGGCAAGACCCGGCATGTCGAATTTGAAGCCGCCATGAAGACCCTCGGCGTCGACGATCATGAGCTTATTTTTAATGATTCCGAGGTCCATTTGAAGCTCGACGCCATGCCCATTAAAGAACTCATCAGCCTTTTTGAAAAAGACTGCCGTCTTTCGATCGACCGACTCAAGCCGACCATGATTATCTTGCCCGCGATTTCCTACAATCAGGACCACGAGGCGGTTTTCCGGGCCGGCTTCGTGGCCTGCCGTCCGCATCTTCCGGACGTCAAACCTTTCCAGAAAATCGTGCTTTCCTGCGAATATCCGGCGCTTTCCTGGAGTCTTGAGCGGGAAAAGTTCCACCCCAATCTCTATGTGGATATCACGGATCACATCGGCGCCAAACTGAAGGCGCTTTCCTGCTACAAGTCGCAGGTCCGCAGCAAGATCCACCACTGCAGTCTTGAGAATGTGGAGTGGATCGCTCGCGTAAGGGGAAGGGAGGTTTCCGTCGAAGCGGCCGAAGCCTTCATGGTTCACCGCTTCCTCGTTTAGATTCCGTGATCCTGGCGGCCCACCAGCTTCATTATCTGCCATGGCTTCGCTATTTTCATAAAATCGCGGCCTCCAACGTCTTTGTCGTCCTCGACAACATTCAATTCAATAAAAACGGCTGGCAGAACCGCAATAAAATCAAATCCCCGGAAGGGGAGCAGCTCTTAAGCGTCCCGGTCCTGCACAAGATGGCCCAGAGCCTTGAGGATGTGCAAATCGACGCGCGCCAGCCCTGGGCGCGGAAGCATTGGGGAAGCATTCAGCGCGCTTATCAGAAAGCGCGCTTTTTTACCGATCACGCGCCGTTTCTTGAAAAGACGTTCCGGACGCCCTGGGAAAAACTAAACGATCTCAATCACGCGATGGCCGATTATTTTCTAGCCGCGCTCGGAGTCAAAACGCGGGTGATTAAAAGTTCGGTATTTCCCTTGCACGGGGAAGCGAGCGAGCGGCTTTTGAATCTATGCAAGGATCTCGGCGCCGACACCTACTTGACCGGGGCCTACGGCGCCCAGGAGTATCTGGACCTCGAGCTCTTCGAGCGGGAAGGCGTGAGGATTGTTTTTCAGGAGTTTACGCCGCCCGTTTATCCCCAGCTCTTTGAAAAGCACGGATTTATTCCAGAACTTTCCATTTTGGATCTTCTGATGAATGTGGGGCCGCAGAGCCTGGAGGTTCTGATGGGTTCTCCCGCTTCCGCCCCCGCATCCGGATCAACCCCATGATCCCGCATTCCCGTCCGACCTTGGGGGAGGAGGAAAAAAGGGCTCTTCTGCGGGTTCTGGAATCCGAGCAGATTGCCCAGGGCGAAGAGGTGAGAAATTTTGAGAAAGCCATGACGCGCCAGACCGGGCGCGCGCACGGGGTTGCGGTGAATTCCGGAACTTCGGCGCTTCTTCTCGCGCTTCATGCCTTAGGGGTCACCCGCGGCGATGAAGTGGTGGTGCCGAGTTATAACTGCGCGGCCCTTTTCCACGCGATCGATGGCGTGGAGGCTCTGCCGCGCCTTGCCGATACGGATTCTTCGGATCCTTCGGCGGCTTATGCGGCCGTTAAAAAAGCACTGACGCCCCAAACCCGGGCGGTGATCGTGACCCACCTTTTCGGAAAACCCTGCTGGAACCCGGATTTTGAACGCCTTCCGGTTCCTGTCATTGAAGACGCCACGCAGGCGCTCGGCGCCGTCATCGGAGGCCGGCCCGCGGGCAGTTTCGGGGAGATCAGCATATTTTCTTTTTACGCGACCAAGATGATCACCACCGGCGAAGGCGGCATGATCCTGACCGGGGATGCGGGCTTGGCCGAGGTTTGCCGGGACATGCGCGATTACGATAAAAAAGAGTCGCTGCGTTTTCGCACCAACTCCAAGATGACGGATTTTCAGGCGGCCATGGGGACCGAACAGTTATCGAAGCTCCCGGGTTTTGTCGAGCGGCGGCAGCGGATCGCGGCGGTTTATAACGCCGCTCTCTCCGGAGCCGGACTCGCGCTTCCCGATGCCCCGCGTGGTTCGGAGCATGTTTTTTATCGCTACGTTGTGCGGTTGAAGGCGGGGCTTGAGGCATTCCTGGAGGCCCTGGGGCTCCAGGGTATTGACGCTAAATCGCCGGTTCATAAACCGATTCACCGTATGCTGGGCTTTCCGGATTCAGCATTTCCCGTCACAACCCTTGCCGCACGGGAATGTGTTTCGCTTCCCATTTTTCCCCTGATGGGGGAGAGCGAAGCCGCGCGGGTCGCCGAAGCGGTTCGCGCGGCCCTTCACGGTCTCAAGCCCGCGGGCGTTTCGGAGATCTGACGATGTGGAAATACCGGGATATTTTTCTTCTTGGGTTCGCCGTTGCCGCCGGACTCACGCCTTTTTTACGCGTCCTCGCATTTCGCTTCGGGGTGCTTGATCACCCGAAAGCGCACGGCATCCATGCTCACCCGGTACCGCGAATCGGGGGACCGGCCTTATGCGCCGCATTCCTGGCCGCGGCTTTGTACCGGATGGATTTAAGCTATATGCTGAAAGGCGTGATTCTTTCATCCTCGATGGTCTTTGCCGTGGGGCTTATGGACGACCTTTACCGGCTGCGCGCGAGCCTGAAACTTGTGATTCAGATTGCGGCCTGCGCGATCATGATGTTCGGCTACGGGGTTATGATCCGGGTTTTTAACAACCTCTGGCTCGACGCTTTTTTTACGGCGCTTGGAGTCATCGGGATCACCAACGCGGTCAATTTTCTCGACAACATGGACGGGCTGGCTTCAGGCCTTGTCGCCATCGCGAGCTTCGCGATTTTTACGATCGGTTACAGCACCCGGCAGGTTTGGCTCTGCTATCTTTCGGCGGCCCTCGCGAGCGCGTGCCTGGGATTCCTCGTTCATAATTTACGCCCGGCGCATGTTTTTATGGGGGACTGCGGCAGTACGTTTCTCGGCTTTACGCTCGCGAGCCTCTGCGTCATGACCGAATGGTCAAGCGATAAATGGGTTACCGTGGCCGCGCCGGTTTTGATTCTCGGTGTCCCGATCCTGGACATGGTGCTGATTACGGTCTTGAGGATTAAGGAAAACAAGGTCAAAACGTTTCGCCAGTGGCTTGACTACACGGGCAAAGACCATCTCTCGCACCGCGTGATGCGCCTAGGGCTCGGGAAACGCGGCGCCGTGATCGCCCTCTGGGCTCTTCAAGGATTTTTCTCTCTCACCGCGATCTGGGTTACGAAACAAGGGGCGCTTGCCGGAGTTCTGGCTCTTCTGGGCTACGGCTTCTCGGTTTTTTTAAGTCTTGTCTTTTTCCGCCGCAAACGCCGGGTTCTGCTGCACTTGAAGGGGAGATCCCCCCGGGTTAAGTCAAAACCCGCTCCGGCACGCGTGAGCCTGTGATGAAACTCTCGATTTTGATTCCTGTATATAACGAATGGAAGACCATCCGCGAACTTCTCGATCAGCTGCTGGCCCTTGATTTTGAAAAAGAGATCCTGGTCGTCGATGATGCTTCATCGGACGGGACAAGTGAAATTCTGGCCTCAGTCCGCCACCCGCTGATACAAGTATTCCGGCATCCTTCAAACTTGGGGAAGGGGGCCGCTATCAAAACGGCGCTCGTCCACGCCGCGGGAGACATCGTGCTCATTCAGGACGCCGATCTCGAGCAAATCCCGGAGGAGATTTCCAAGCTCGTCAAACCGATCCTCGAGGACGGATCTCCGGTCGTTTATGGCTCGCGGCTGATGGCCGGAATGCCGGCCATGACGCGGCGGGCCTATCTGGCGAACCGGTTCTTGAGTTTCCTGACCAGTCTTTTATACGGCGCGCGCATCACCGATATGGAAACGGGATACAAGGCCTTCCGGCGGGAGGTGATTCAATCGCTGACCCT
>JAHFHI010000169.1:3376-4339 GCA_023246995.1 Candidatus Omnitrophota bacterium | reverse complement strand
GGGGAAGGGCTTTTAAACGAGGCTTCTTCGATGGGATTGTAAGGAATGATGTTGACCTTGGCCCGCAAGGGTTTTGCGATCCTTGCCACCCCCGCGGCTTCCTGGCGGGAATCATTGACCGAATCGATCAACGTATACTCAAAAGTGATTTCGCGCTTGAGCTTGCCGTGAATCTCGCCGAGGGCGCCCACAAGCGCTTTCAGGCCGTAGCGCTTGTTGATGGGCACCAGTTCCGTTCTTTTGTCATCGCGGCTTGAATGAAGCGAAACCGAAAGCCGGACCCGGCCTTCACTGTGCCGCACAAACTCGATGATCTTGGGCGTGATGCCCGAAGTCGAGACCGTGATGCGCCGCGCCCCGAACCCGAAACCCCAGGGGGCCTGAAGAATCTTAAGAGACTTCATGACCTCCTCAAAATTATCAAGCGGTTCGCCCATCCCCATAAAAACCACATTAGTCAAGGGCGCTCCGGTGGCCCGCTGGACTTTAGCGGCCTGTTCGATGATTTCCCCGGCCTCTAGGTTACGGCCGAAACGGCCCTTGCCGCTCGCGCAAAAAACGCATCCGATCTTGCAGCCGATCTGCGTGGAAAGGCACACGGTCCTCCGGCCCTGCTGATCGATCAAAACACTTTCGAGAAGCGCCTCGTCGCGGGTTTTAAAAAGAAATTTCACGGCCTCCCCGTCGGCGGATCTCTGTCTTTCAATCTCGCTAAGAGAGTTTAAATCAAACTGCTTCGCCAGGAGTCCGCAAAGTTCGGCGGGAAGATTTTTGGCCTCTTTGAAATCCTGAATGTTCTTGCGGTAAACCCATTCCAGAACCTGCGCCGCCCGATAGGCCGGAATTTTTTTTTCTTGGGCGAATTTCCGAAGCTCTTCGGGGTCCCGGCCGTAGAGCGCCGGTTTTAAATCCATTTTCTCCACTTCATCCAGGCAAGCATCCCGATGCCGGTCAAGGCCATGA
>JAHFHI010000169.1:783-3366 GCA_023246995.1 Candidatus Omnitrophota bacterium | reverse complement strand
ATACGCCGGAAGTTCATGCCGTAAATGCTCGCGATAATGACCGAAGGCATAGTGAGCGTGGCCATCACCGTCATGCGCTTCATCACCTCGTTTAGGCGGTGCGAGGACTGGGAAAAATAAACCTGCAGAATGCCCGTCACCATTTCGTGAAAGCCTTCCACCTCGCCGTAGATCCTGAAAAGATGATCATAGATGTCCCGGAAATAGATGGCGTTTTTGGGATTGATAATGGCCGAAGGGTTCCTCGTGAGGTAATTGACCGTGTCGCGCTGGGGCGCGATAATGCGCCGGAGGCTGAAGAGGTCTTTTTTGATCTGAATGGCGTTACTCACAAAATCTCTCCTCGTTTCATGGAGGATCTCGTCTTCGAGAAAGTCGATGCGCTCATCGAGTTGATGCAGGACCGGAGAATAACCGTCGACTAACTGATCAAGGATCGCGTGCACGAGAAGGTCCGGACCCTGCCCCATCCAGGCCTCTGGCTTTTTGGCCGTCCATTCACGCACATGGGCGATGCTGCGCACCGCCTCCTTGTGGAAGGTTACGACAAAATTCCGCCCCATAAAAACATCAAGCTCCACGCTCGCGAAGGCCTCTTTGGAGCGGACATCCACGGCGTGCACCACCAAAAAAAGATAGTCCTCGTAATCATCGACCTTGGGCTGGGAGAGGTCGTTGATGCAGTCCTCGATGGCCAGGGGATGAAAATTAAAAATCTCGACCAGGCAGTCTTCTTCAAAATCGCTCGGGGCCTCGATATCCACCCAGAGCAGGGCCTCTTTGTCTGAAAGCGCGGCCAGCATCTGGGCTCTTGAAATCCCGGTCTCAAGCGGCTTGCCCGATCGGTAAAGGTAGGTATTCAGCATATAGGGGCCGGAAACTCTTTTTTTGCGAATCTATTTTCTTAGTTTGAATCCCGTCTTAAAAAGCCATACGTTGGCGGAAAAAAGAACGGCAAAAAACACCAGCACCACGGCCGCGCTGGTTTTGGCCGGGATATCGGAAACGCCCAGCATCGCGTAGCGCATCCCGTCCACCATATAAAATATCGGGTTGTAGCGGGCCACCCACCGCAGGGCCTCGGGGATCATCGAAAGCGAATGAAAGACACCCCCAAGAAACACAAGCGGCGTAATCACAAAAGTCGTGGCCACCGTCAGGTGTTCAAACTCCTCGGCAAAAAGCGCCACCATCATGCCGACCGAGGAAAAAATTAGCGAGACAAAAATCAAAAAATAGAAGACCAGAAGCGGGTCATGCGGCGCGAAGCGGTCGAAAAAAAGGGAGATCCCCCAAACCCCGAGCGCGATCACAAGGCTCCTGGCCAGCCCCCCGATTAAAATAGCGAGCACCATTTCAAAATAGGAAAGCGGGGTCACGAGCAGTTCTTCGATATTGTTGGCCCATCTCGAAATAAAAAGCGAGCTCGAGGTGTTGGTGTAGGAAGCCTCGATCACATACATCATGACCAAGCCCGGGATCATGTAGCGCAGGTACGGGACCCCGTTGACGGCCTCGATCCGGGCCCCGAGTGAAAGCCCAAAAATAAAAATATACAGAAAGCTCGAGACAAGCGGGGGGAAAATGGTTTGGCTCAAAACGCTGAAAAAGCGCACGATTTCGCGGCGGACAAGCGTCCTGAAACCGATCCGGGAATTCATTTTTCCTCCGGCATTTCAAGGTGGCTCGGCATAAGAGGGCGGATATAAGACTCGTTTTTTCCGGTCAGCTTCAGAAAAGCATCCTCAAGCGTGGGGTGCTCCACGTCGATTTTTTCCACTTCCTGATCCAGCGCCTGAAGCGTTTTAAGAACCCTCGGGACCAACCCCGCTTTTTCTTCAAAGCTGATCCTCCGCCCGCTTTCTTCCAAACGAAGCCCGAGGCCCGCGGCCGCCTCGGGGAGAAACGTCATTTCTTTTTTGAGATAAAACACAATCCGGTCCGCGCTTATTTCCCGGATCAGTTTGGCCGTGGAATCAAGACCGACCATGCGGCCCTGATGAATCACCCCGACCCGGGTGCAGAGTTTCTCCGCCTCTTCAATATAATGCGTGGTCAGAAACAGGGTTTTTCCCTCCCGGTTGAGGCGTCTCAAAAAATCCCAAAGCTGGTGGCGAAGCTCGAGATCCACGCCCGCGGTCGGCTCGTCGAGAATAAGAATCCGGGGGTTGTGCATAAGCGCGCGGGCAATCAAAAGCCGGCGCTTCATGCCTCCGGAAAGACGCTTATACCCGTCTTTCCTTTTTTCGCTAAGCCCGAAAACCTCGAGAAGTTCGGAAGCCCTCTTTTTGGTTTCCCGGTGCGGGATGCCGAAATAGCCGCCCTCGAACTCGAGAATCTGTTCGGCGGAAAGAAAGGGGTCGAAATTGAATTCCTGCGGCACAAGCCCGATTTCGGCCCGGCTTCTTCGGTAGTCGCTTGTGACATCATGACCGAAAACCCGGACCCGGCCGGATTGATAGTTGGCAAGGCCCGTGACCGCGTTGATGGTCGTGGTCTTGCCCGCGCCGTTGGGCCCCAGAAATCCGAAAAACTCTCCGGGCGCCACTTCAAAGGAAACCCCGTCCAGGGCTTTAAAGTTTC
>JAHFHI010000169.1:0-773 GCA_023246995.1 Candidatus Omnitrophota bacterium | reverse complement strand
GAATCGAAAGCGCGGGGGTCATGAGTTTGAATACTCCGGCTGCCATCAAAAATCATCCGGGAATTACCCGGGCCTGCAGGCTCTTTATAAAATACAGAATAGCTGATTTTCTTCAACCCGATAATGGAAAGGCGCGACTTTGATTTTAGGATATCGCTTGCGCAGCCTGTTGGTTTCGCTCACGATAAAATCGACTTCATTGCCGATCTCATGCATCAGCGCCAAATTCATAAAATGCTCTTCGGCCGCTTCCTTGCGCCAGCCGGCCCCGCGAACCAGCCCGTTAATAAATTCCTCTTTCCTCGCGATCAGGTTCACCATGCCGCAATGATTATGACAGATAAGCGCGATATGCCGCACCTGTCCTACGGCAATAGCGTATGAAACTTTGAATTCGCTATACCTTAAATTCGCCCCTCCGGACCGGATAATAAACGCGAAATTGTCGGGAACATGAAGATGCTTGCGATTATCCATGCACATGCCGATCAGAAGATGCGCGCGGGAATAGACATCAAGCTTCCGCCTTAAGTTGTGGTATTCCAGCAGCAATCCGATGGGATTGTTGCGGTATTCCTTGGGAATATCCTTTTTTTTGTTGACCGGTACGATTCTATGTTTCATTTCTAAAATTTCCTCCCCTTGGCGCGGCCTCTTTTAAAATCATAAAACTGGCGGAAAGGCAGGGATTCGAACCCTGGAACCCCTTGCGGGGTTACATGATTTCCAGTCATGCCCGTTCGGCCGCTACGGCACCTTTCCGTGTAACTTTC
>JAHFHI010000168.1 GCA_023246995.1 Candidatus Omnitrophota bacterium | reverse complement strand
GCGCGCGGGATTTCGCGGAGAACCGGGTTCAGGAGCTTTTGGAGAAAAAAAAAGAGTTTGCGCATACTGTCCAATGGCATATGATCGGGCATTTACAGACCAACAAGGTCCGGCAGGTGATCGATCAAGTGTCGCTTATTCACTCGCTTGACCGGCCGGAGCTTGCCCTGGAAATCGAAAAACAGGCGAAGGCGAAAAATCTTTCCGGGGTGAATTGCCTGGTGCAGGTTAATACGACCGGTGAAATTTCGAAATCGGGTTTTGATCCCGCGCGCGTGGAAAGTTTTGTGAGTTCTCTGGGCCCGGGCAGTTGTGTCCGCATTCAGGGGCTTATGACCATCGGGCCGCTTGAAGGGGGCCCGGCGCGAACCCGGGAAGCGTTCCGGCGCTTACGGGACTTGCGCGAGCGCTTGAAGCATCGTTTCCCGGACCGGGATTGGGGGACGCTTTCCATGGGAATGTCCGGGGATTTTGAGATCGCGATTGAAGAGGGCGCGACCCTGCTGCGGATTGGGGCGCTTGTTTTCGGCAAGAGAGGATAGCCGCGTGAGTGAAATGAAAATTCAAAAAATTACGCGAAAAATCGGGTTGATCGGTGTCGGCAACATGGGCGCCGCGATTTTGGAGGGGCTTTTGTCCAAGGGCCTTGCCGAACCTTCCCGGGTTTGGGTTTTTGATAAGATCACGGAAAAGGCCCGGGATTTTTCCAAGCAATGGAATGTCCGGGCGGCGGATTCTAACGCAGAGCTCGCGCGTTCGACCGAGGCGTTGATCCTCGCGGTCAAACCCCAGGATTTTCCGAACACGGCCCTTGAAATCAAAGACGTGCTTGCCTCCGGTCAGGGTGTTATTTCGATTCTCGCCGGAACTCCGATTGAAAAAATTGCCGAAGCCCTCGGGCCCAAGCCGGCCGTGGTGCGGGCCATGCCGAATTTGGGCGCCAAGGTAGGCCAATCCGTGACGGCCCTTGCCGGGAAAAATCCGGAAATGCTCGAACTGGCCAAGGATATTTTTTCCGGCTGCGGCGAGGCTCTTATCCTGGATGAAAAACATTTTGATTTGGTCACGGCCTTGAGCGGAAGCGGACCCGCGTATTTTTTTCTTTTAATGGAAATGATGGCCGCCGAGGGGGTGAGCGGCGGGCTTAGCCCGGAAGAGGCCCGGCTGCTTGCCGTGCAGACCGCGCTTGGAGCGGGGCTTCTGGCCCAGGCAAGTTCTGAAACGCCCGAGGCTCTGCGTAAAAGGGTGACCTCTAAGGGAGGCACGACCGAAGCGGCCTTGGGCGTGATGGAAGCGGCCAAGATACGCGGCATTTTTCATGAGGCCATTCAGGCTGCGCGGAATCGCGGCCGGGAACTTGCTTCCGGACGTTAAAATAAAGGAGGATCGAGGCGATATGTTTATTTTCGGAGAGCTTTTTCACAGTCTGGCCATTCTGGTAAACGGGCTGTGCCAAATTCTTTACTGGATGCTGATGGGCCGCATCCTTGTTTCATGGCTTCCGATCGACCCCTACCACAGCATCGTGCAGTTTCTGGTGCAGGCGACCGAACCGATTCTGGCGCCCTTTCGCCGCTTGCCGCTTCAGATCGGCATGCTCGACATGACGCCGCTTTTGGCATTCGTCACCCTTTTTTTTATCAACCGCGTGGTCGTCCGGATTCTGGTCGGGCTTGCCTACCGTTTCGGAGCCGGGCAGTAGCATGACCATGAAGCGTTTAAAAAAATCAGCATCCCCCGAACTTGACCAAATCCGCGGAGCCGTGAGCGCGATCCGGAAGAAATCCGGACTGTCTCCAGAGATCGCGATCGTGCTCGGCACCGGCCTTGGCAATCTCGCAAAGAAAATCAAGACCGATTGCGTGATTCCCTACGGCGGGATTCCGAATTTTCCCGTGTCAACCGTCGAGTCTCACGCGGGACAGCTTATTTTGGGAACGCTTTCGGGCCGCCGTGTGGCAGCCATGGAAGGGCGGTTTCATTTCTATGAGGGCTACTCGATGCAGGAGGTTGCGTTTCCCGTGCGTGTTCTGCGTGAACTCGGGGCCAAGATTCTCGTAGTTTCTAATGCCGCGGGCGGCCTGAACCTTGCCTACCGCAAAGGCGAGCTTGTTTTAATCGAAGATCACATCAATTTTATGGGAGCCAATCCGTTGATCGGGCCCAATGACGAAAGACTGGGGCCCCGGTTTCCGGATATGTGCGCGCCTTATTCGGCAAGGCTCGCCCAGGTTACGGCCGAAGCGGCCCAAGCTTTGAAGGTCCCTCTGCGCCGTGGGGTTTATATCGGCGTGGCCGGGCCGAACCTGGAAACCCGCGCCGAGTACCGTATGATGCGCGCCTGGGGCGCGGACCTTGTGGGAATGTCGACTGTACCGGAAGTGATCGCGGGCGTGCACTTGGGTATGGAGATTCTCGGGATCAGCATTGTGACCGATGTCTGCGACCCCGACCATCTCGAAGCCGTGGACATTAAAGAAATTATCCGCACCGCAAATGAGGCGGGCCCGAAACTCGACCGGCTCCTGGAATCCGCCGTCAAAAAATTTTAAGCCATGACCCAGGAAAAAAGCTACAAGGACACGCTCAACCTTCCCCGGACCGATTTTCCCATGAAAGCGGATCTGGCGCGCCGCGAGCCGGAGATGCTCGCGGCCTGGGAGGCCGAAGACCTCTACGGCCGGATACGCCGCAAGGCCGCGGGAAAACCCCGCTACAGGCTTCATGATGGCCCGCCCTACGCCAACGGCCATATCCATATCGGGCACGCGCTGAACAAAATCCTGAAAGACGTGATCGTCCGCTATCAGGCCATGAAAGGCCGGGACGCTCTTTATGTGCCGGGCTGGGACTGCCACGGCCTTCCGATCGAACATCAATGCTTAAAAGACATGGGCAAGCGTAAAGAGGAGGTGGAGCGAACGGCGTTTCGTAAACAGGCCCGGCAGTATGCCGAGAAGTTTGTGGCCATCCAGCGCGAAGAATTTAAACGGTTGGGAATTTTTGGCGAGTGGCAGAACCCCTACCTCACCATGGCTCCGGGCTATCAATCGGCCATTGCCGGAGCGTTTCTCGATCTTTATGAAAAAGAATATATCGAGCAGCGCCTCAAGCCCGTGCCCTGGTGCTGGGAGTGCGAAACCGCGCTTGCCGACGCGGAGCTCGAGTACGAGGATAAAACCTCGAAAGCCGTTTATGTGGCCTTTCCGGTTGTCAAGGAGGGCTGCGGAAACGAAGAATTTATCGCGCTCACGCGGGGCTCCGGCGTGTTTGTCCTGATCTGGACCACGACTCCCTGGACGCTTCCGGCCAATACCGGGATTGCCTGTCACCCTGAAATGACCTATGTGCTTTGCCGCACGCCCAAGGCCTGTTACGTGGTGGCCGAGGATCTCTTGGCAAGCCTTCGCGAAAAACTGCAGTGGGAAGCCTGTGAGGTTTTGATGCGCTTTCCCGGAAAAGAAATTCCCTTTTCCTGGGCGAGGCATCCCTTTCTTGAACGCAATACCAAGGTGATTGAGGCCGCTTATGTTTCGGCCTCCGAGGGCACCGGGTTTGTCCACATTGCCCCCGGGCACGGGGAAGAAGACTATCAGTTCGGGCATCTTGAAAATGCCTTACCCATCTTCTCTCCGGTGGACGGCAAGGGCCGCTTTGAGGAAGACCGATTATCGGGTTTTGTGGCCGCGTACCCGGACTTCCGGGGGCTGCATGTTTTTAAGGCCAACGATAAGATCACGGAACTGCTCGAGGCCAAAGGCGCGCTTCTTTTAGCCGGGCCGCATTTTCATTCCTACCCGCACTGCTGGCGCTGCAGAAAACCCGTTATTTTCCGGGCCACGCCGCAGTGGTTTCTTAAAATCGACAAGCATGACTTACGCTTGAAAATGAAAGAGGCCATTGACGGGCAAATTCATTTCACGCCCGATTGGGGGAAAAACCGTATCGGTTCCATGGTCGAGACCCGCCCGGATTGGTGCCTTTCAAGGCAGCGCTATTGGGGTGTTCCTATTCCTGTTTTGGCCTGTAAAAACTGCCGTCTTTTTTTCGGGATGCCGCCGGGGCAGAACGCCCCGGAAACATTCCGGGCCATCCGGGAAAAAATCACCCGTCTCTTTGAATCGGAAAGCGCGGACGCGTGGTTTGAAAAGCCGGCCTCCGCGTTTTTGCCCGAGGGATACCGCTGTCAGGGGTGCGGCGGTTCGGATTTTGAAAAAGAGACGGACATCATCGACGTCTGGTTTGATTCCGGCGTGAGCCACCAGGCGGTCTTGAAAAAAAATCCCGCGTTCGGATTTCCTGCGGACCTTTATCTGGAAGGTTCCGATCAGCACCGCGGATGGTTTCAAAGTTCGCTTACCACCGCGATGGCCCTCGAAGGGCAGCCGCCCTT
>JAHFHI010000167.1 GCA_023246995.1 Candidatus Omnitrophota bacterium | reverse complement strand
AAGGGCGGCATTTATAATTTCGTGACCAAGCGCGGGAAGTGCGCCGGGCGGAATTCCAAGATTTCCTGGACCCAGGTCGAAACCGGCTCGGCCATTACCTGGAAATATCCGAGCTGCATTCTTCAGGGCGATAACTCCCGCGGAGAATTCTATTCGGTGGCTCTCACCACGGGTTTTCAGCAGGCCGACACCGGCACGAAGATGATCCATATCGGCAAAAACACCCGCAGCACGATTATCTCGAAGGGGATTTCCGCGGGGAAATCCGCGAATAATTACCGGGGGCTTGTCCAGGTGATGCCGGGCGCCGAGAACGCGCGCAACTTCACGCAATGCGACTCGCTTTTAATCGGGGCCAAGGCCCGGGCCAATACATTCCCCACCATGGACATTCAAAATCCCGGCGCGCAGGTGGAGCATGAAGCCACGATTTCCAGGGTGAGCGACGACCAGCTTTTTTATTTTCAGCAGCGGGGGATCGGGACGGAAGCGGCCATGGGCGCCATCATCAACGGTTTCTGCCGCCAGGTTTTCCGCGAGCTTCCCATGGAATTCGCCGTGGAAGCCACCCAGCTTCTCGGGCTCAAGCTCGAAGGAAGCGTCGGATAAAAATCATAAAGGAGCAAGCCTTCACGATGTTATCGGTTAAAAATTTACACGCAAGGATCGCGGGAAAAGATATTTTAAAAGGCCTCAACCTTGAAGTCTCGGCCGGGGAGGTCCATGCCATCATGGGCCCGAACGGATCGGGCAAAAGCACGTTTGCCAAAACCCTGGCCGGGGACCCGAATGTGGAAATTCTCCGGGGGGAAGTGCTTTTCAAGGGTGCGGACCTTCTGGCGCTCGCGCCCGATCAAAGGGCGCTTGCCGGGGTTTTTATGGCTTTCCAGTATCCCGTTGAAATTCCGGGAGTCAACAACGCGGCCTTTCTGCGCATGGCTTATAATTCCCGGCGTAAGGCGCGCGGGCTTGAGGAGCTTGATCCGATCGAGTTCGACGCCGTGCTCTCGGAAAAAAGAAAGGTCCTCGACATCCCCGAAGCTTTTCTCGACCGCTCGGTCAATCAGGGTTTTTCCGGCGGCGAAAAGAAGCGAAACGAAGTGCTGCAAATGGCCGTGCTTGATCCGGCGCTCGCGGTGCTTGATGAAACCGATTCGGGTCTGGATGTCGATTCACTCCGGACCGTGGCCCAGGGCGTGAATAACCTCCGGCGCCCGGACAACGCCATGATCCTGGTCACGCACTACCAGCGCATTCTCAATTACGTTGAGCCCGACAGAGTGCACATTCTTTTCGGCGGCCGTATCGTGCGCTCCGGGGGCAAAGATCTAGCCCAGGAAGTCGAGCGGCGGGGATATGACTGGATCCTGAATGCGCCTTCGGCGCCCGCTTTGAAGGGTTGATCATGAGCGCGCTCACGACCGCAAGCGCCGAGACGGTTCTCGGTTTGCGCGCTTCAGACGGTGCCGCCCCAAGCGGGCTTCAGGCTCTCCGGGCCACGGCCCTCGAGCGTGTCCGCAAAACCGGCCTTCCGGCGCGCAAGCACGAAGCCTGGAAATACATGCGCCTCGAGTCTTTCTGGGCCCAGAGCTACGTCAAACCCTCGTCCCGCAAGGTGCCGGATTTTATCGCCGCACGGCATGTCGCCAGCAATTGCCTTTTTTTTGTAAACGGTTTTTACCGGCCTGAAATTTCCCGCCTTCACCGCGTGCCGCCGGGCTTTGAAGCCGGCGTGATATCCGATGCCGATCAAACATTATTCCCGGCATTTTCCGCCGCCATGGAACGTGCCCTTGATTGTGAGCAGAATGTTTTTGCCGCCGCCAATACCGCCGGATTTGAGGAGGCTTTTTGCATTCGCCTCGCCAAGGGCGTAGTGCTTGAAGATCCTCTTTATATGATTCATGTGTCGCTCCCGGGCGAGGCCGCGACTGCGGTCTTTCATCCCCGGATCGTGATTTTGCTCGAGCCAGGAGCGCGGGCCAATATCGTGATGGATTTTGTCGACGGTGCGCCCGGCCCTTACTTCATGAACGCGCTCGTGGAAGCTCATGCCGGGCCAGCGGCCGTGCTTCAAAGCTCCGTGATCCAAAGCCAGGGCGCGCAGTCCCTGCAATTTATAAATCAGCGCGGTTTTCTTTCCCGGGAGGCTTCGTGGGATGCTGTCAGTTTTGTCCAGGGGGGCTTCAGCCGCAGCGAAACCAAGGTCCGTTTTGAAGAGCCGCGCGCCCGCGCGGCCTTCTACGGGCTTTCGCTTCTTTCCGAAAAAGCCCAGGCTTTCCATCATCTCGAGGCGGACCATATGGCGGAAGACTGCGTGAGCCGCCAGGTTTATAAAAATATTCTCTCCGGAAGCGCGCAGGCGGAATTTACAAGCCTGGTCCATGTCTTCGAGGGGGCCAAAGGCTCGGATTCCGAACAGCTCGACCGCAACCTGCTCTTGTCTCCGGCGGCGCGGGTTTATTCGCGGCCCCAGCTTAAAATTGAAGCCGATGAAGTGAAGGCCTCGCACGGCGCGGCCACGGGCCAGCTCGAAAAAGACGAGCTTTTCTATCTTCAAAGCAGGGGGCTTTCACGCGAGCTCGCCCGGTATGTTTTAATTTATGGCTTTGCCGAGGAAATTCTGCGCAAAATTCCGGATGTCTGCGTGCGTCGCCAGCTTGAGGAGCTCGCCATGAGCGAAATCCGCACGATGATGGGCGGGCCTGAAGCCTCCTGGCTGCGGGAGGTCTGAACCATGATCGCGCTTCACGGCCTTGACGTCAAAAAGATCCGCCGTGATTTTCCGGTGCTCGGCGCCAAGATGAATTCAAAGCCGCTTGTTTACCTCGATAACGCCGCCACCTCGCAGAAACCGTTGCTGGTTATTGACCGTATGAGTGAGTTTTACCGCAGCCGCTACGCGACCGTGCACCGGGGTGTTTATGCCATGAGCCAGATCGCGACCTGGGAATGCGATCTGGTGCGCGAAAAATGCCGGGTCTTCTTAAATGCCGCCAAAAGCGCGGAGATCATTTTTGTCCGGGGTACGACAGACGCCATCAATCTGGTGGCCGCCGGATACGGCCGTAAATTTCTTATGCCCGGCGATGAAATCATTATTTCCGCGCTCGAGCATCATGCCAATCTGGTTCCCTGGCAGCAGGTCGCGGTTGAAAAAAATCTGAAACTCCGGGTCATTCCCGTGGACGACAAAGGCGAGCTCTTGTTTGAGGAGTACCGCAAACTTTTAAACGACCGCACAAAATTTGTTGCTGTGACGCACGTTTCTAACGCGCTTGGGACCGTCAACCCCGTCCGGGCCATCACCGATCTGGCCCACGCGGCAGGGGCCGCTGTTTTAATCGACGGAGCGCAGGCTGCGCCGCACATGAAAGTCGACGTGCGGGCGATCGGATGCGATTTCTACTGTTTTTCGGGCCATAAAGTCTACGGTCCCACCGGCGTCGGCGTTCTTTACGGAAAGCTTGACCGTCTTGAGACCATGGACCCGTATCAGTTCGGCGGGGAAATGATCGAAAGCGTCACTTTCGAAAAAACCACTTTTGCCAAACCGCCTTTGAAATTTGAAGCGGGAACTCCGCCGATTGTCGAGATTGTCGGGCTCGGCGCTGCCCTTGAATATGTGGAGGCTTTGGGGCTTGAGAAGATCGAGGCTTACGAGCAGGAACTTTTAACCGAGGCGGCCGAGAAGCTTTCCAAAGTCGAAGGTCTCACCCTGATCGGCACCGCCCCTCAAAAAGCGGCCGTGATCTCTTTTGTGCTGGGAGACATCCACCCGCATGATATCGGGACGGTTTTGGATAGCGAGGGGATCGCGATCCGCACCGGGCATCACTGCGCGCAGCCGGTCATGCGGCGTTTTAACGTTCCCGCAACCGCCCGGGCTTCTTTTTCTTTCTATAACACGAGAGAAGAAATTGCCGCGCTTGTTGCCGGGCTTGAAAAGGTCCGCAAGGTCTTCCGTTGATTCCCGAACCGCGGCTGGCCGCGCTCTATCAGGATGTGATTCTGGATCACAATAAAAACCCCAGGAATTTCCGGGTCATCGAGAAACCGACCCAGTATTCCCACGCCATGAATCCTCTTTGCGGGGATGATTTTCATCTTTATCTGGCCGTCGATCATGAGGGGATCCTCCGCGACGTGGGGTTCCACGGCGCGGGCTGCGCGATTTCAAAGGCGAGCGCCTCCATCATGACCACTCTGGTCAAGGGAAAGACTCTGGCCGAGGCCTCAAAGCTTAAAGACAGTTTTCTCGCGCTCATGACAAATGAATCTCCGGAAGATGCGCTTAAACTCGAGGTCGGGCGGATGATTTTGTTTGCAGGCGTGCGGGAATTTCCGGTGCGCGTGAAGTGTGCGACGCTTATCTGGCACGCGCTTCAGGACGCCCT
>JAHFHI010000166.1 GCA_023246995.1 Candidatus Omnitrophota bacterium | reverse complement strand
GATAACGAGCCCAATTTCAGGGCGCTGCTTCTGTTTTCAAAGACCCTGGCCCGCCGGGCGCTTGACGAATTTGAAAAGACGAAACCAAAACGTTCGGAAGTCCGGGCTGGCCGAGTTTTCAAACTCCCCCGAGCCATTTTTGGCGAACCTCCAAACCGAGAAGAGAAGAAGCGGCTCGCGGTCCTAAAAAGAAATTTGGATCACGAATTCGGACCGTGGAGCGACAGCGCCGCAAAAAAACTCGGGTTTGCTCTTACCCGGGATCTCACCGATCAGATAGAAAAAGCGCTTCCCGGCGATCATGTGTTTATGAAAGACGTGCTCATCAATCGCGACAAGCCTTTCGCGAAGCTCGAAACAATGCTGACGCAGATCAACGGAAAACCCGCATGGAAAGTCGTTCAGATGATCGCAAGCCTTTTCCCCGAGATGGCTCTTTCGGAAAAATATGTCCAAGCTTCTTATCTGCTCAAAAATCATACGGAGTGGATTTCAACCCTTAAGGCTTCCAGGGAAAAGCTGATTGGCTTGACGCGGTGGGATTTTCTGAACCGCTTTCCCGGGGCGGGAGGAATTTATCTGTGGCGCGCGGTGAACGCCGGAGAGGAAGAGACCTACCTTAATCAACAAGAAGGGGGTGAGGTCCTGATTCCGGGGATGTTTTTCTCGCATCTGCCGAGCTTCGCGGAAAGTTTTTCGCAGAGTCCCGATCACCCCATTTTGCTTGCGTATGTCCCGGTCGAGTCCGTGCGCCTGACTTCCTGGCTGGATCGTTTTGATCCCAAGGGAAGTTATGAGGCGGAGATCGTTGTCTCTGGGAAAGCCATTTTCCGGGATCTCTTTTATCCGGATAGCGGGCGTGATCAGGAGAGGTTAAAGCCCTTGAAAGCAGATTATGAAAAGGCCCTCCGGTCGCTTCCGGGGTTGGATCCCCGGGACGCGGCGAGTCTTGAATTGGGTTTGACGCATGAGAATGAAGTGACCATGGGGCCCGAAATTCAACGGGGCTATTTCAGAGGCCGCCGCTCGGAAGTGCGGCTGGATGCGGATGCGGAGCTCTGGATCACGGCGGGCATCGCCGCGGGGGTTGCCGTGTCGGCCGTAGTGGTTGCGGGGTTTTTATACCGCAAATACCAGGAATTCTCCGACCCCGTGGATTATTCCCTTTCCCGGGTGCGGCAGAAGAAACTTGATTTTTCATCCGCGGTTCAAAACCTTTCCGGGAGGGGATTGGAAAAAACAGGCCCGGGTCTTTTGTCCGCGCTTTCAGACCCTGACCCGAGGATCAGGCTGGTTGCGGGAACAGCGCTTCTGGCCATGGACCAGCGAGACGGAATCCCCGGACTTTTGCAAGCCCTCGCGGAGTCAGGGGAAGAAGACCGCAGGGATGCTTATCCGGTATTTCTGGAAAAAGTCTCGCACGATGAAATCCATAAGGCATTTTCCGGATTATTTTCGGATCAGAAAAAAGTCACGTCCCACCTTGCGCTTCTTACGCTGCTCGCCAACCCGCGTTATTTAAACGAGAGCGCCTACCGCGACCGCTTTCAGGAGACGGCAGCCGCCATGCTCGAAAGTCCGAACCTTGAAGTGAGGATCAAGGCCCTTGAAGTGGTGCAAGCCTTTAAAATTACGGCCGCCTCCCAGAAACTGGCGGCACTTCTTACCTCGGATCCCGAAGAGAGTGTGCGCATCCGCGCGGCCGAGGCCATGGCCGGAATGAGAACCCTGCGGGCGGACACTTATCTTGAAGGGCGGCTTTTTGAAGAAGGTTCCACTGCGGCTGAAAAAATTCGCGCGGCGGAGTTATTGTGGGATGCGTACCGCAATAAAAACGGGATCGAAGCGCTCATCGCGATAATCCAAAATGATCCGGAGCATCAACTGGAAGCCGTCCGGATTTTGATCAAAATAGGAGACCGGCAAAGCGTCACTCTGCTATGGCGGGCCTTGGGAGATGCTTCGGTCCCGGATGAAAGCAAAGAGGGGATTCGTATGGCGCTCGGAATGCTGCACACTTCGGGCGCGGCAAATGTATTTCTCAAAGCCTATGTGGAGATGCTTGAAAGCTGGAAAAAAGGCTGGAGCCTTCACGAAACCCTGGATCCGCTGGCGCTGCTCGCGGGGCGCGCGGATTTCCCGGCACTTCAAGCCGAAGCCGTGCTGCAGAAAGTGATCGCCGATCCGGCGTTATACGGGCCTCTGCTTCGAAATGCCCAGGGCATGTTCAGGGCGTTTTCCGGGGAAACGCGCGAAGATATTTTGCAGTCGCTCGTCCCGCTTGGCGTGCGGATAGCCGACACACGAACGAAAGACGAAATCCTCTCCGTCCTTCGTGACGTTCAGCGCAAAGAGCCATCGGATGCGATCGCCGTCGCCCTTGAGGCGATTGAGCAGTCCAAAGCTTCACCCGCCGCCCGCCGCTCCGAAGTGCGCGTCGAGGACCCGGCAGCCGTGAAAGAAAGGAAGCTTATCGTCGAAAAGACGGCCGTCGCCATGGCCGAGGCGTTCTTGGCGGAGCGGCCGCGCGCAGAAGCGGGCCCCGCGCCTTATTTCATTATCGACGGCCCCTCGGGAATCGGAAAAACAACTCTCATTAAGGCTCTGGTGCGAATCCTGAAACGCTCCGGGATCAAGGCCGTGCATCTCAATCTTGACATGTTTTTGATCGACCGGGATGAGCGCTATGAAATCGTGGAAAGTATTCTAAGCGGAGCGAGGGACCCCGG
This sequence comes from Candidatus Omnitrophota bacterium, assembly GCA_023246995.1. Lineage (GTDB taxonomy): Bacteria > Omnitrophota > Omnitrophia > Omnitrophales > Aquincolibacteriaceae > JAHFHI01. The sequence continues at coordinate 1,669 of JAHFHI010000166.1, read as the reverse complement.
AACGCTGGATGAAAAGACATTTTTTGATGCGGAAAAAATCCAAGCCATGCTCGCTAAAATTAACGCATTCCGGGCCTCGGGGAAGGCGTCTTTCAGGCTGGTGATTCCGGGGGCCTATGACCCGGATACGAAACATCCTACAAAGAGGATGCAGTTCACAATCCGCCGGGATTCGCTCGTGATCATCGACGGCAAATACGCGCACGCCCCGGAACTGCAGGCCCTTTACGAGAACAATCCTTTTCGCATGAGGATTGCCAAAGACATGGCGCAGGTGCGCGAGCAGATCCGGGCGCGGGAATCCGCTTTTAGGTCCCAGGAAGATCTTGAGCGGTACATGCGCTTTTATGATCAGGTTTTAGTCCCAAGTTTTGAACGGTACGCAAGCGTGCCCGTGGAAGGGCTGAAGACGGCTGCTATCGGCGCCGCGGGCGGGGTTGTAACCGGGGCCCAGCCGTCCGGAAAAACCATCCGCTCTGAAGTCCGCACCGGGATGACCCCCGAAGAGATCGGGAGGTTCCACGATTATTTCGACCCCGCGGGAATCGGATTTTTCCCGATCGAGAGCGGCGGCTGGGGGATGGCCCACATTTCACACGCGGCTGTATTTCAGGAATTCCGAGAAATATTTTTGAAAGAAGTGGAGTCTCTTCGCGCCCTTCTTCCTGAATTGCAGCGCGCAAACCCGAGCCTCTACTCTATCGGGCTTGGAAACGGAATTGTGGAAGAGGCGCTTCTTAAAACCGGCTACCGGATTTCGGGGGCCGAGGTCTCGCAAGCCCAGGCCGCCTACGCCCGCAACCGGGGGCTTGAAGTGACCGAAGGCGATGCCTATCAGGTTCTCCCCGGTGTGGCGGATCAAAGTCAGGATTTCATCCTTATTAATGAGGCCCTCGGATACCTGGGGAAGGGTGAGAACCGGGCCGACTTTACGGAGCTTTTCGATCATCTGGTAAGAATTATCAAACCGAACGGTTTTGTGGTGATCGGCGCCTATCCGGTTCCGGAAGGAAAAGAGTATCAGACTTCGCAGACCGGGTATGCCTATATTCCGGACGCGGATACCAGGACACAGCTTGAAAAAGCCGGTTTTGTGACTGAAGAAAATGCCCGGCAAATATTACTTCAAGATTTCCCGCTCTCGGCCCCGATTCGCAGATATACCACAAGGGATGTGCTGGCTTCTATTATCATAGCCCGCCCGAAAGCCGCGGCTGGGCTCACCCCTGAAGTCCGCTCCGAGGTGCGTGCCCGGATGAGTGAGGAGGCTCTGGAAGCCGCGATGCGGGATGTCTTGACGCCGGAGATGAAAATCATTTTTACCGGGCCTCGCGATCAAACCCTGCCCCTTCGCTTTGAACGGTACGGGGCGTCTTTTCTCAAGCGCCTTCTTGGCGTTCTAATCTCGACGATCGGAGGCGCTTCGAAGCAATCGTCCAAGGCCGCAGGCCTGACGGTATCCGAAAAACAGGCGCTCGGTCAGATTTACGCGGGCCTTCTTTCACAGGGTGGTCACGCGGTCGTGCCTGCCCGGCTGCTTGCCGGTCTTTCCCCGGCGGCCCGGCGCGAAGCCGTGGAAGTCTTGAGCCGCGGAATCAGCGCGGTGAGCGGCTCGGCCATGCCTGCGGTCATTCACTTCGCAGGAGATGGGGCGCAGGTATTAAAACGC
>JAHFHI010000165.1 GCA_023246995.1 Candidatus Omnitrophota bacterium | reverse complement strand
AATAGTCGAGCGCCTCGAGCGCCTTCCTGAATTTTTCAAGTATCGTCCGGATTTCAGACTGCGGAACATAGATAAACTTTGACTCATAGCCGCGAACGTTTTCAATTTCACGAGGCTTCTCGGACTGCTCAAAAAGGCTAAAAGCCGTAATCATGACGGCCTGGGCCAGGTTAATGGAGGGGTATTCCCGGCTTGCAGGGATGGTGATCGTCCAGTCACTTAGGGCGATGGCTTTATTATCAAGCCCCTTGGATTCCTTCCCGAAAAGCAGCGCGACTTTATGCTTTCGCGAAACCGCCGCGATTTTTTTTATGGCCTTGGCGAAAGGTTGGAAAATCCCGCGCCGCGGCCCGCCCCGGCGGGTCGTTGCCACCACCCGGTGCATATCCGCGGTGGCCTCTTCCAGAGTCTCAAAAACCAACGCGCTTTGGAGCAAATCGGCCGCGGCCACGGCCATCTTGGCCCCTTTCTGCTTCCAGTCTTTCGGGGGCGAAACCAGCCGAAGGTTTGAGAGCCCCATGTTTTTCATGGCCCTCGATACCGCGCCGATGTTGTCGGGGTTTTCGGGTTCAACAAGAATGATAGAGATGTTCGCCTTCATGTTTTATAATCTCCCTTTATGGAAACCCCGGTGCTCAATATCGCCCACCGCGGCGCTTCACGGTTCTGGCCTGAAAACACGATTGAAGCTTTCAAGGCCGCCTTTGAAACGTTCGGCGCCGAAATGATCGAATTTGACGTTCATCTTTCCAAAGACGGCGTCCCGGTCGTCATCCATGACGCGCGCCTTGAGCGGACCACGAACGGCCGCGGTTATGTTTCACACTTCCTTTTCGAAGAACTTTCCAAGCTTGACGCCGCGTGGGGGTTTGCCCCCGGTCAAAACGGCATCTTCCCGATGCGCGGAACGGGGATTTCCATCCCGTCCCTTGAAAGCATTTTTCAAAATTTCCCGAACCGAAAACTCGCGATCGAAATCAAAGAGCGCTCGAGTGATCTGACTCACAAGGTCATGGCGCTTGTCGAAAAATACGGCGCCGGAGAAAACTGCGTTGTCGGCTCGAAATATCATGCCGTCTCAGGGACCCTGCAAAAATCCTATCCCACAGTCCGGCGATTTTATTCCCAGGTGGAAATCGTGACCCAGTTTTTCGCCGCCTCAAGCCCGGCCCGCCACCGCTCCGGCCCGGACCCCTGTGCCGTTTCTTCCATGCCGCTTGAGCGCTGCGGGCTCCCTTTTGCGAGCCGTGACTTTATCGACCATCTCCACGCCAAGGGAGTTACGGTTTTTTTCTGGACCGTGAACGATCCCGCCCAAATGGAAATGCTGATCGCCCGCGGGGCCGACGGCATCATCACCGACGACCCGGGACTTCTTAACTCCCTTAACCGCCGCCGCCGCGGAACTGATCCCACAAACGTTTGAACCGGGCCTCGTAAATCATCCGGTAGGTTTCGAGTTTATCGGGAAAGAGTTTCCGCACCTTCTCCTTTAAATTTTCCATCGCGATTTCGATGTCCACGTCCGGAAACTGTTCGTTTAGAATCATCCGGCAGATGAGCCCGGCATCTTCCCGGAGCGCTTCGGCTTTGCGCCGCTCTTCCTCATTTTCAAAATAGCGGAGAAAATCCTCCACGTTTCCAAGAAGGGACAAATCGAGTTTTTGGCCGCAAGCGCAATGGCTCTGGCCGGTTTCCTCAAGCTCAAGCACATCATGCCTGGCCCCGCATTTCGGGCATTGGATGGCCACCGGGGCTCCTCCTTTTCGTGACGACAGGGGTCCGTGGGTTGGGCCGGAAACCGCGCGTGTTTGCGGGCGGCGCCGGCATTTTAAAATCTATGTATTATTTTTGAGTCCAGGGATATTCCGGAAGCCCCATGGGTTCGGTCCATGGGGAAATATCGTCGGTGAAAGGAACCACCCAGGGGAAGATAAACACATCATGAACGCTTGATGCCGCCCGGATCAAAAAATTGTGGAGCGAACGCGGAAACATCGTCACGGGCCAGACCTTGTGATGCAACTTGGTTTCCTGATCGACCGTTCTTGGAATCTCAAGCAATACTCCCCCGGCATTAAGGAGCCCCCGGCCAAAGACCATCCCCATGCGCTTTCCCGCTCCGGCGGTTGTGCGGCCATCAATATCGGTGGTTGAAGCGGCAAGCGGGCCTTGAAAAAAGCCAACAAGCGATAACAACATGATGAGATAAAATATTTTCTTCATGGCTCAATCTCCTGGGGTGAAGGTCTGCTTAAAGCCGGCTCGGGAGCGTATTCTACCCGCCTTTATGTTTTTCGGCTACTGCCAGAAAAAATCCATCGGTTCCGTCGCGATGCGGAAACAGCCTTAAAAAGCCGTCCTCTGCGGTTCCCAAAGGAATGATTTTAAGCTCGGGATGGCCTTTTAAAATTGCCGCCATCACCTCTTCGTTTTCTTCAGGCTCAAGGGAGCAAGTGATATAAAAGAAACGCCCTCCCGGTTTAAGACGGCCAAGCACGCTTTCAGCGATTTTCTTCTGATCCGAGGCGTGCCTCAAAAGTCCCTCTTCGGTTATTTTCCATTTGGCGTCGGGATTTCGTCTAAGCGTGCCGGTCCCGGAACAGGGCGCGTCGACAAGGATTCTATCCACCCCCCGACGCATATCCCGGGTTTCATCCATGCGCTTCAAATCCGCCGGAAAAATATTGGTCACCCCCGCGCGCCTGGCCCTGCGGCGCAGCTCTTCGAGCTTTTTGGCGCGCAAGTCCGTCGCGATGATGCGCCCTTTATTTTCCATCATGTCCGCCAAGTGAAGGCTTTTGCCGCCGCCGCCGGCGCAGACGTCCCAAACCGTTTCCCCGGGAAGCGCGCGAATCAGGTGGCATACGATCTGGCTTCCTTCATCTTGAATTTCAAAAAGGCCTTCTCGAAACTCCGGGCTGTCGAGCAGATTCGCCCGCTCTTTTATGATAATCCCGGTTTTGGCGTGCGGTGCCGGGAGAACACCAAAACCCTGCTTTTGGAGCCTCTCCACGAGCTCACGGCGCGAGGTTTTAAGGGTGTTGACCCTTATCGTGCAGGGCGGACGGCTCTGGCTCGCGTCAAGAAGCCCGGCGGCCTCTTCGGGCCCGAACCTGGCGCACCACCTTTTGACAAGCCAAAGCGGAAAAGAAAACCGCACCGCCATCTCCTGTTCGGGACTGAGGGCTTGACCTTTTCCGAATCCGGGAATTTCGTGCGGGAGTTTTCTTTCTTCGAGCGCCTTGAAAATCCTTTCCGGGAGATTCTTTCGGAAAGCTTCCTGCCAAAACCCTCGAAGCGCCGCCGGATCCGAAATTTTTTCAGCCGCAGCCCCAAGCAGGATTAAAGCCCCCGTATTCGCGGGCTCTATCCCGAGGGCCTCGGCCCAGGTTTCAAGATAAGAGCGGTGCCGGAAAACGGCATAAACGGTGTCGAAAAGAAAACGCCGGTCGCGCGAGCCGAATTTTTTACGGTAGTGATGAAAGTAGTGGGCTAGCCAGCGGTCAGCGGGATGGGAACTTTTAGAAACCTCTTCCCAGATTTCACAGGCGTGATTGATCTGGGTTGCGAGAATGAACGGGCCAGTCTTCAACCGGCCTGCTCACCGGCCCTGCGGATTCGCTCTTTCAAATCGGACTGATAGGCCTGTTCGCGCTCGAACCTTCCCTGGCGCGAAAGGTCCAGGGTACGCTGGGCTTCGGAAATTTCAGAACCCGCGTAGATGTCCGCGCCGATGGGTTGGGACTGCCTGCGGGCCGAAACATAGGCATCCGTACCGCTCCAAGCATGATTGGCAAGAAGCGGTGCCACGCCAAACCAAAGAATGTTGCCTCCGGCAAGCCCGATCACCGTGATGGCGGTTATGGAAGCGACTTCCACAGCAGCCATAAGCTTGGTCTTCCCTCGGCCAAGCTCGCCGTTCATGGCCTGCCCGGTCGTCGGAAGCAGCAAAGAAGCGGCCCCCTGCTTAACAGCCGCCCATGAAGAAGGGCTAAAAATCCCTCCGGCAAGGATTAACGCAAGAGCTAAGGATATGATTTTTTTAGTGCGCATAAATGGCCTCCAGGGCTTCAAAAAATGTCGTTTTGAGATCGTATGATTTAACGGCTCAGCGGCCAATAAACTTTATCCATTCGTACGGGCAGCGTATGTTTCTCTTATAACTCGCGTTCTGCAAATTTCCCCTCTCCCTTTGGGAAGGGCAGGGGTGAGGCGAGGTTTTTCTATCCCCTCATCCGAGCCTTCTCCCCAAGGGGAGAAGGAACTGCCTATAAAAATGCGCCGCGCGAGTTATGAATTACCCGGTTCTATATTCCGGCGAGTGGAAACTGCCCCAGTGAGGTGCGCGCTACTTAAAACTTCCCAAAAGATGAGTCAGTAGCCTTACCCCAACCCCGGTG
>JAHFHI010000164.1 GCA_023246995.1 Candidatus Omnitrophota bacterium | reverse complement strand
AACCGCGATATTTTCACGGCCGTTGAAACGCGAAATGCTCGTTTTCTCGGCAGTGCCGTCGACCACCTGGGCGATATCCCGCATGAGCACGAGCCTTTTTTCCATCATTTTTTTTTCGACGTCTTCACGCAGCGCATCGACCGAGCTGCGCGGGCCGTGGCTGCCCTTCTCAAGAATGGTAACCTGATGGCCTTTCAGCTTTTCGACCGTATCCACCCCGGCCACGGCATATTCAATCTCCTTGACGGAGCGAAACTCTCCGACCGTGCGGATAAGGTACTCGTAGAGCCCCTTTTTAATGCTTCCGGCCGGATAGGTCACGTTGGAGTGTTCGATTGAATCAATCACTTCAAGAAGCGACAGATGGTTGGCCTGAAGCCGGGCCTGGTCGATTTCAACTAGAATTTCCCGGTCCAGACCGCCGGAGATGGAAACTGAAGCAACCCCGTCAACTTTTTCCAGGTTGTCTTTGAAAATTTTTTCCGTGAGGTGCTTGAGCTGAATGGGCGGCATGCCCGGGGAGGTAATCGAAAGCATGAGAACGGGCCTCGCCAGGGGATCGAATTTAAGAACCATGGGGTCCCCGGATTCCTTGGGGAGGCGTTCTTTGACCAGGTCAATTTTTTCACGGACCGCGAGCGCGGCAAAATCAATATCCTGGCCCCAGTTAAAAGCGGCCGTCACCGTCGAGCGGCCCTCACGCGAAATGGATTCGATGCGCTTCAGCCCCGCGACCGCGCCGATCGATTCCTCAATCGGCTTGGTGATCAAGCTTTCAATTTCTTCGGGTGCCGCATTGGCGTATTCGGTAATGATCGTGATTTGGGGAAAAACAATAGGCGGGAAAAGCTCCTGGGGGAGCCTTTTAAATGAAATAATACCAAGCAGGATCATCCCCGCCGTGACCATCACCACGGTCACTTTCTTTTCAACAGCTTGGCGGGGTAAACTCATGCTCTAAACTTCTGCTTCCTGCGTCTCTATGAGCCGGACCTTTCTGCCGTCTTCAAGCCTTTCCAGGTTTGAGATGGCAATAATCTCCCCTTCGGATACACCCGCATCGATTTGAGAATAATCAGGCCGCGTGTAGCCCACCGTGATGGCCCTTTTTTCCACGGTTTCGACAGGCTTGGGCTTTTTGGCCTCGTCAGCTTGGCCTTCGGGGCCCTGTTCTTTATCCCCGGCCCCCTGCTTGGGTCCGGCCTTCTCATTATCCTGCGGCTTCTCCGAGTCCGGCTCGGGTTGTACTTGAGCGTCTGCTGCCTCGGATTCCTGTTTATTAGAGTGTACCACATAGACAAATTGCTCCCCCTCCTTGCCCTGAACGGAATCGGTGGGGATGACTAGGGTATTTTTTTTGCTGTAAAGAAGGATCCGGATGCGGGCAAACATGCCGGGCAAAAGCAGCCGCTCGGGATTTTCAATGCGAACTCTGGCGGTAGCCGTGCGGCTTGTGCCGGCCACCACAGGGGCCACGTTTTCGATCACTCCCTCAAGGGTTTTGTCGGGGAAGGCATCGACAAAAACCCGGGCTTTCTGGCCGAGCGCGATTTTATTGACCTCGCGCTCCACCACTCCGAATTCGGCATAGACATATTCGGTCATGATATGGGTGCCAAGCAAGGTATTCGGGGAGACGGCTTCCCCTTCTTCGATGTTGAGTTCCCCGATCATGCCGGCCGAGGGCGCGTAGAGGTTGGATTTTTCGAGCATGGCCTCATTGGCTTTGGCCTCCAGCCTTGCCGCTTCGGCGTCAAAACGCGCCGACTGCTCCTCGAGCTTGACATTTTCGAGCGTTGTTTTCGCAATGGCACCCATGGCGTAAAGTTTTTCATGCTCCTTAACTTTTTCGGTGGCAATCTCGGTCTGGGTCTCGGCCTTGCGAAGCTCGGCCTGGGCGCGTTTCAAGCGCAGCAGGATGTCATCCTGACGCAGAGAAATAAGAAGCGCTCCTTCTTCATAGCGCTCCCCCTCCCGGTAATTGATCGAGCTGACCGTGCCCGGAATTTCAAAACTTAATTTAAACTCCACCGCCCCTTTAATGGTGCCGAGAGCATTCAAGGAATCCTCAAAATTAAACCGGCCCACCTTGAAACCCTTGATCGGAATCGGGGCGTCTTCCTGGGCCTCTTTGGGTTTGGCCACGACGTCTTCGAGGGAAGCCGGAGCCAAGCTCTTCACTCCCTTTTTGAGGTATTTTTCATAGACCGGTTTGGCATTAAGGGCAATCGCAAGGGCCAGCGCAAACCCGGCGATTAATTTGTAGTAGCGGCTAAGGAGCGAAAGGGGCCCGGGAAGTTTCAAAAAAAACGCCTTCAGCTTGGCGTCAAACGCCCCAAAAAAACCGGGAGGGTGAGAACCCGCGGCCTCCCCCGCCTTTGCCTTTGATCCGAGACCGGAAAGGGCTTTGCCTAAAAAAATCAGCGCGGAAAAAACCCTGAAAACGGGAATCTTCAGGATAAGATTCTGGATCTTTTCAAATAGATTGCGCCGCCGGGGTTCGGGCCGGAGGGACCCTTCATTTGTCGCTTTGGGATCCATTCAGCCCCTCGATGGGGAAATAGTGGCTAAGCCCAATCGCGTGATTGAGTTTGGCCTTGGCCGTGTAATAATCCGCCACGGCCTTGTGAAGCGTCGCCTGCTCCTGGAGAAGGTCGATTTCCGCCTGCATGTATTCGGAAATCTGGATCTCGTTTTTTTCGAGCCGGTGCTTGGAAAGCATGGCCAGGCGCCGGCGGTAATCCGCCCGCTGGATGGAAGATTTCATCTGAATCTTGGCTTTCTGATAATCATAAAAAGATTGCTTCACATCCTGGACCGTCTCTTTTTCCGTTTTTTCAAGCTCGCTGATCTGGTCGAGGCGCGAAACCTCCGCCTCCTTGACCTGGGCAAAATCTTCAAGACCGTCCAAGATCCCTACGGCAATCGTATTGCGGGTGGTTTGGGAGCCGGTCGAACCTTGAAATTGGGAAACCGAGGGAGCGGATTCCGAGTTTTCAAAGGTGTAGTTGACCTTGTTGCCGGCAAAGTTCCAGTTGAATTCGAGCATCAGCCTGAATTCCCTGCGTAAGCCGGGGTTGACTTCGATGTTGTCAAAGGCTTCGCCCATTTTTCCGAATTCCAAAACCACATCCGCCGTAGGCATGAGCTTGCCGTGGCGGATGCGCTCCTCAAGGCGGGCGGATTCAAGCTTGGAAGACTCGACCTGAAGTTCGGGGCGGTGCTGATAGGATAAGTCCACAAGCTCGGCAAGCGTGGGCATGGGCTTGGCCGACTTCCCAAAGGGATCATAATCCGCATTTCCAGCTTCCCCCGAATCCTCCCCGGCGTCCTTTAAAAGATCTTCGATCTTGTATAGCGAGACAATCTCAAGCGGGGCCTCGAAATCCAGATCCAGGTAGCGCTGCAAATCAAGCTTCGCGAGCTCAAGCTCCTGTTTGGAAGTCTCATAATCGTAGGTCATCTGGCTGAAAATCGACTGCGCGTTCAAATTTTCAATTTGAGAGACGATATTTTCCTTCAATTTGCGCTTTGACATGCCGGCGTATTTTTCCATCTGCTCAATGGCCGCTGCCTGGCTGGTCACGACTTTGAGCGTGCGTTCATATTCGAAATAAGCGGCCGACACTTCATTGATGAGGTCGTTCACCCGGGCCGCGTATTCCCTTTCGGCGGATTCAAGCCCGGCTTTTTCCTGCAAAAGCGTGTTCCACAAAACGCCGCCGCGAAAAAGCGGCTGACGAAATTTGAACTTGTAATCCTGATGATTGAACTTATCGATGGAAAGCAACCCGTCTTTGTCGGAGAATTCGTAGCTTGCCTCCGGGAAAAGCGCCCTCAAGGCGGCCAGAATCCTTCGCTGGGCGAGCGAAATCCGCTCGCGCGAGGCACGGGCAGGCGTATAAACCTGCGCCGCGCGGTCAAGGACCTTGTTAAGAGTCTTGGGAGGCCCTTTTAAGAAATCCATGGTTTGGGATATCTTCTCGGGATTTATTTCGGAGTCAATAAAGCTCGTATCAAGATACGGCATCTTCTCGGTCCGCTCCTGACGCAGCTCGGAGACTTCCGACCAAAGATCCGTTTCCGCGCCGCACGCGGGATCGTGGACCATGGAAAAGCTCAACACAAAGACAGCCAACAGGATGCCTGTTTTCAAAAAAAGAACCCGCTCCCTTTTGGGGTTAGCCTTTATCATGCCCTAGCAATAGCCCTCTTAAACGTTCTGGATTCTACCACGTCTCCGCTTCCTATTCTATATCGGCACCCTTAAAGCCAACTTGCCGAATCCGGATGGGCTTCAGAAAAAAGACGGAGAGGCCATTAAAAGCAGGACCGATTCGCGCTCGAGAGGGTTATGGAGCTCGTGGGCCAAGGTCGACTTAAAATAAAGGCTTTCGCCTTCCCGC
>JAHFHI010000163.1 GCA_023246995.1 Candidatus Omnitrophota bacterium | reverse complement strand
GGAGAAATGAAGATTGATCCGCTTTCGCGAGCGCGGGTCCAGCGTACCATTGAAGCCCAAGCGCTTAATATGCCGCAGAAGGATGATGTGGGGATGATTTTCTCAAAGCGCGTCCGGGTCGGCAAGGAACCCATGGTTGAAATCGCGAGCCTGCCGCTCGGCCACAATTCGCTTTTCTATTATATGCTTTACGGTTACATGGAATCCGTCACGCTGACCAATCAGGTCCGGGCCTGGGTTCCCGTAGGGGGAGAGATCGGCGCCGCGAGAAACAAAGTCCGGGAAAAACTTCATGGGGGCTCTTACAGCACGGTCACACGGGTGATCCAGCCCGACGGTTTTTCTTTTATCGAGAAAGCGGCGGACAGCCAAAAAGACGGCGGCAAGCTTCGCCAGGAAGCCGAATACATGCGCATGCTTCAACAGACAAACGATCCGGCAGGCAAATGGTTTCCGAAAATCTATTCGATCAAAGAGGAGGCCGGAAAAACGCTTGTAACCATGGAGGATGTTCCCTGGCCCAATTTAACCAACGTGGGGCAGACCACATTTTTTCCCAAGACCTACGCCCTTTCGGCGGGCATGGCCGAAATCGGGCCGACGGATAAACCGCTTCTGGAAATCGCCAAAGATATCTACAGAACACTGACTCCGGATTTTTATTCGCAAGTCCAGAGCCCCACCCCCAAGGATTTTCTTGAGCGCTATCACTTTCAAAAGATCGAGAAGCGCTGGCAGGAAGCCGCAGCGGCTTCTCCCTTTATGAAAAAATTGTTTGAGGCCCCCTATCTGGATTTTCCGCATTTACGGGGATTCTATCCGAATTTACCGACCCTCTTCGGGGTGCTGCGCATCTTGGCGCACTCGATGCCTTTTTTGTTTGAACCACCTTATCTGTCGAAACAGCACGGGGATCTTCACTTTGGGAATATTCTTGTGGACCCATTCGAATACCTTCTCACCGGAAAACTCGATCGGCTGAAACTGATTGACCCCAAATATATCCCCGAAGGTAATGACCCGCTCTATGACTTCGCGAAACTTATTCACAATTATTATGGGCATTACGATTTGGCGCTTGGTCATTCAGACACTTATCATTTTCACATTGATCTGCCCAAAGCTCCCGGGGAACCCGCGCGCTTCGGTGAATACTACGACGATGACGCCACCGGGACCATGCAAATGACCCATCGCATCGATGAGTTTAACGCCGATTTTTATAAATTTCTAAAATCCGATGGCCGGGAAATATTCCCGTTTGAAAAAAATGACACGGCGTGGCGCCTGCGGCTTTTATTCACGCATGCCTCCCTTGTCGCCGGGCTGCTGCCGTTTCACACGCAAAATAACGCGTATGAGCACAAGGCCGGGATTCTCTATGAGCGCGCGACCGTACTTTTCTATGAACTGATCACCATGCTCTATCGTTCGGAGATGATGGACGCTATCCCGGAACTCAAGCAGCTTTGGGGCGCCACTTATGCGGGCGATAAAGAGACATACGGCAAACGCATTCAAGCCCTGGATGACTATCTTTCGATCGTTAAGCCGGAGATTACTCCGGGCCAGCGCTCGGAAGTGCGCCACGTAGGAACAATCGGAGTGCCGAAAATACCCGGACTCCTGGAGGCACAGGGGCGGGAGAAGTTAAACGGGCTTTCCATTGCGCAGGTGGCCGGATTGATTGGCGTTACCCCGAGCAGTCTTTCAAACCATCTGAAACGGCACTCCGAAGATTTTGAGCGATACGGGATCAGAAGACCCGTTGATATTCCGGAACTGCTTGAAAAGTTCGGGCGAGAGCAACTGGCGGGGTTGGAGATTCCCGATGCGGCCCGGCTGATTGGGGCATCTCCCAAAGGTCTTGTGCGTCATCTGGAAAGGAAGCCCGCTGATTTTGAAAAATACGGGATGCCTATTCCTTTGAGCGTTCCGGCGCTGCTTGAAGAATACAAAGAAGAGCTCCAAGGTTTGCCCGTCCGAGCGGCTGCCGAGATTATGAATATTTCGTTCCAGAAACTCGCGCGCCATCTCCGCGATCACCCTCAAGATTTTAAGAAGTATGGAATCAAACCATTTATCGCGGCGCTTCTGAAGGATTATGGAAGCGAAGGCAAACTTCAGGGGCTCACCATAGCGCAGACGGCCAGATTGCTGGGACTTATCGAAGCCTCTCTGGTTCAGTATCTGAAGAAGCATCCGGAAGACTTTGAACTCTATGGGATCAAAAGGCCGACGGACATTTCGGAGCGGCTTGCTTTTCGTGGCCGCGAGAAATTATGGGGACTTTCCATCGCGGAGGCTGCGGGCCAGATCGGAGTCAGCGATAAAGGGCTGCGCACCTATCTTGTCAAAAATCCAAGAGAATTTATTTTCTACGGCATTCATATCGGGTCCGTCGCGCGCCTCCTGAAGGTTTACAGCGGCATGAGCATGAAACTACGAGGACTGGGAACCGCGCAGGCAGCCTTTATTCTGGGGGTCCGGCGTAACGTGCTCCGAGATTACCTTCGGGTGCATCCCGAGGCTTTCAAAAGGTACGGCATTCAGGAAGCGGGGCGAAGCGTATCGAGCCGTGCTGCGAGAGCTTTTCTGGCTAAGCTTGTGACTTTTCCGCCCGGGTATGACTGGGAATCGCATAAGGGGGTGCTTCCGGATCTCAAGGGGCTTCCTCTGGGGAAAGTTGATTTTAGGGGAAGGATTGAACTATTCCCGGTCATCGGCCGCTATAACTGGTTCCCCCTCGGTGTTAATGAGGAAGAGTGGGAAGGCCAGATCGTGGAGAGCGGTGTCCTGAACGGAATCTTTGAGTTGCGGGCAAAGTTTTCCAAGGAAGGGCAGGAACCCTTTGAGAAAAATTTTCAAATCGGACCCTATTCCCGGGAGTCCGGAGATGAGAAGGCGTCTCTTTTGGATATAAGCGACGATCCTGCGCTGAAGGCGATCGGAGAAAGGATGCTGGATATCAATGGCGAAAGGGAAGACCTAATGCCGCTCAAAGGGCTTTTGCTCGGAATCAGTAATGCTTACGGCAGCTTTCATTTTGCGCCCGCCGAGCATAATTATGTCCACTGGCCGGCACTCGGGTTTCCCGAAGCGGGGTGGGAAGGGCGGATCATGGAGCAGCAGAGCACGGCCGAAGGCCTGGAACAGTTTCTCGTTGAATTTAAAAAAGAAGATCAAAATCCTTTTTACCGCCTGTTTCAGATAGGACCCTATGTCCACAATTTGCGGGGAAAAAACGGGCGTTTGTCAAATCGGCTGACGGCCTTCCGGATTCTTTCTCTGGAGGCTGTTAATCGTTTGGCCGGTAAGGAAGATTTTCAAAGCAGCGGCCGGGCCCTTTGGGATAAGCGGATGGAGGGTTTTGAGTATGTGGACTCCGGCAAAACCGGAGCGGATTTATTGGCGCAGAAGGAAATCCTAAATGCCTTTAAAGACGCGGTGGACGCATTGGATCCGCGGGAAAAAGAAATCGCTTTATGGCTCGCGGAAACGGATGATCCGGAATCGCCCGGCGGATATTCAGAGGATGAGATCTTAACGGTCAGAGCAAAACTGCAGGCTCGTCTCGCGGCATTTGCCGAAGGCGATTCGATGGCACCGGCCCGCTCGGAAGTGCGTACCGAGCAAACTTCTGGGGAAGAGGCGCCGGATACCTCCGGAGTGGCTAATCCATTTTTGAAGACCCTGGCGGCGGTCAAAGAAAAGGAAGTGAGTGTTAAAAAGGATCAGCAGGCGCTTGTGCTCCTTTCGGCGGACCCGCGAGGTTATTCCGGCCCGCTTTTCGCGATCCTGACTTTCCGCGGCTTCGGCGGGGAGAACCAGGACAAAACCAAACTATGGGTGAACGTTCCCCCGAACATTTTCGACGTTGCGGAAAGAAAACCCGACGGCATGCTTGCCTACCGGCGCGACACCTCCAAACTTAGCGTTCAGCCCGGCAATCAGATCGTGATCACTCCGACTCCGGGAAAGTGGAAGGGTACGGAGGGGATGAGCGTTCAATTTTTATTCAGTATGCGACCGGACCAAAGTCTTGGGGTGAAAGTGACGGCGGACCGGCCTACTTTGATTGTCTCCGCGGAGGAGGCCCTGGGCCTTGAACGTATGAAGCTCGCGCCCACGGGCCCGGAAATCACGGTGGACCCGGCAAAATACCGTTACAACCACTTCACGCTCGACCAACTGGAAGCGATTGAAGATTACAGCCGGAAATGGGGGAGGGATAAAAATACCGGGATCTATTTACCTATGCGCTCCGAGGTGCGATCAGCGGATGGGGAGGGGACGTCAGGTCAAAACGGTAGGTCATGGATGAAGTACGGAGCGGCTGGACTGGCCGCAGCCATTTTGGGCATTGGTCTTACCTGGTATTTTTGGGGCGGTGCTCCGCCTGCACCC
>JAHFHI010000162.1:3692-4440 GCA_023246995.1 Candidatus Omnitrophota bacterium | reverse complement strand
TACGAACAATAAAACCTGGGCCCTTTTGCAAGAACCCGGACCGTGTGTTAAGGTTTTTCTAGCGTTGCTACAAGAGAGGATGGCGGGCAGGAGTTCATGCGGGAAAGTACGGCAAAGTTGCTGGTCGTCATGATTTTAAGCGCGGCTCCCCTCCTCTGGGCCGAACCGCTCTCCAGTTCCGCGGAGTCCCCCGCCGGACCGGTTTTCGGGGCACAGGCAACCGTTTCTCTGCCGGCACACCGGATTCCGGCCCCCGAAAATCCACGGGAATACGGAACCGCCTCCTGGTACAGCGAGACCGACCCTTTCATCAATAAACACACGGCCAACGGGGAGGTCTTTGACGATTCCAAACTCACCTGCGCCTCGTGGCATTTTCCGTTCGGGACCTACCTTGAGGTTCAAAACCTGTCGACCGGAAAAAGTGTCGTCTGCCGGGTCAATGACCGCGGCCCCTCAAAACGGCTGCACCGGTTAATCGACCTGACCAAAACAGCCTTCGGGCGGATTGCCGAGCTGAAGCGGGGTTTGATTAAAGTCTCGGTGAGGCCGGTTCCCCGTCCTAAACCAGAGGACGTTAAGTCCCGGTAGATTCCGATGATTTCTCGGCGCCCTCAAGCGCCGCTTCCAAGAGCTGCCCTAAAAATCCTTTGGGCCGGTTCGTTGAATCTTGGGTTGATACCGGCTGGCCGCTTTGAGTCTGCGCTGCCGCGCCGCTATCCTCTTTTTTCCGGAAAAGACCGGTAAG
>JAHFHI010000162.1:0-3682 GCA_023246995.1 Candidatus Omnitrophota bacterium | reverse complement strand
AAGAACTTCCTGGGTTTTTGACACCGCGAGTTTCGACCCAATGTAGGAGAGATCCGGAATCACGCGCACTTGGTCGGGCACGCGCCCCTGAATTTGGAGCGGAATCTGGATCTGACCGTAGGAATCAGCGAGATATTCCAGCTCGCGGACACTCGCGATAAACGCCAGAGAAATGGTGCGGTCGAGGACCAGCATCCCCTGAAAAGCAAGCCCCCCTTCCAGGCTTAGCCGGGCCGTCCCGGCCAGCCCATACCCGTCGGAAATAATCTGAACGTTCTCAAAACCGAGCACTCCCTGCTCGGCTCGAAACGTAAAATCAAGGGGTTGGAAAAGGGTGTCGCGGGCCCGAATTTTTTCCTGATAAGAAGCCGGGAGCCTTTTCTCAAGAGTCCCTCCGAGTCCGGGGATCACGGAAAGCTTGCCAAAAACCTCCGCCAGGAGATTAAAATTCCGGATCATGCCGTCTTGAAGCGTGACCCGGCCTTCCCCCGAAAAGGTCCGGGATAAAACCGGCCACGAGCGCCCCTGAAAATTCCCCTGCACTTTCGTGTTCAAAAGTCCGGAGGCCTGCGGCGTGAAATCATCGATCCGGATGCCGTCGGCTTCCACGTGCAGGGATGAAACGGGTTCGGGCGCTAAAAAAGGATGCGTTAAGGCTCCCTTAATGTTTCCCCGGCCGAGGAGAACGCTGACCGGGTCGGCCGTAAGGCGGCCATCGGCAACCGATGCTTGCACAGTCACATTTTCAAGCGGGAAACTCATACGGGCAAGCTGAAGCCGGACCCCCTCAAGTCGAAGCCGGGCGCTCGCATTGCGCAGAGACGAGGCGAGAGAAAGGGAATCCGCTTCAACCGTGAGCCGGCCGGCCGGAGGGGCCGAAAGCTGTCCCGCAAGGGCGGGCAGCACCCCTTCAAGATCCTTAAGCGCGAGACTTTCCAAATCCGCCTGGATTTTGACCTGCTCCAAATGCGGTTTTCCTTCAGGCAAAGAAAGCTTTAACTTGCCCTCAAAGGAAACGTTTGGAGCCTCGGATAAAAACGCGGCCTTGAAATTCAAACCCAGCCGTGAATACAGGGATTCATTTTGGATCGTGCCCTCCAGGGAATGAATTTCATACTCCGCCGGGACTTGCGCGGACTGGTCAAGCACGGAAACCCGGCCGTTCCGGATCAGAATATCCCGGATCAGAAAGGATAGCGCCGTGGCTTGGGCCTTGTGTCCTTCCAAGCCTTGCCGTCCGGGGAAATTCTCAAAACCCTGCAATTTTCCACCGGCACCAATCACAAGCCGGGCTTGGGGAGCTTCGATCTCGACGGATGAAATTTGAATCTGCCGGGTCATAAAATCCTCGAATTTCAAAGCGCCGCTGATCCGCCCGGCAGAAACTAACGTTTGAGTCTTGGCTCGATCCTGATAGATCTTAATGCCTCGCGCCTCAAGCGCGAGGCCATCCCTCCAGGCCACGGCAATGCGTTCAATATCGGCGGGATTGCCGATCAGATTCTCAAGCCTGGAGACGAGCAAGGGCCTGTAACGGTCTGCGTCAAAATGCATCAAAAAAAAAGCCGCGGCGACGGCCGCAAGCAAAAGGAATCCCGAAAAGATCCAAAGTGCATTTTTCATAAAAGTCAGCGTCTTTTCCTAATCAAGAAGCGCCTCGATAGCCTCCGCGCACAAAAAATCATTCTCCGAGATTCCGCCGATGGAATGAGTCCAGTAAGAAACGCGGCAGGATTTATAACCGAATTTGATCTCGGGATGATGATCTTCGCGGTGCGCGACCCAGGCCGCCGCGTTGACAAAGGAAACCGTCTCGTAGTAATTCTTAAAAGAAAAATTTTTCGTGATCCGGTCCTCTTCAAGGGTCCATCCTTCGAGACCCTTAAGTCGTTCGGCGATCTGATCGCGGGTCATAGGGCTCACGCCCCCTTCACAGGGACGGCAGTGCGGCTTTGCGGGGTCGGGAGGTTTCATAGCCTATTCTTAATTTCGGACAATCCTGGGCCGCAGGCCCCCGGAACGCTCCACCGGATGGTAGTCTTCCCCGTCAAAGGCCGGGGTGAAAACCGCATAAACCTCGCAGGGGGGGTCCGAAAGATTCTCGGCCCAATGCAGCTTGTTTCTGGGAATTTCTGCCACGTCCCCTTTTTTGAGTTCATAGGTCTTCTTGCCGAGACGAAGCAAAGCCTCGCCGGAAAGGACAAATACCGCGACATCGTGGGTTTTGTGAATGTGGGGCTCTTCCGATCCTCCTAATCGGATCCTGTGGAAACTCGCATCTTCGGTTTTTCGCAAAGTCCTTATGGCGAGGTCGGAGGCCTGCTCCTCACGGGTCCACTGAATGGGCGGCATGACTCCCACAGGACCGATAATCCGCCCGGGCTTTGCGGCCGCACAGGAAGAAAAAAGGAGCGGCGCCCAGACCAGGAGCCTCGTTACTTCTAAGAAAGTCTTTTGCTTTCCGAATGCCACCTAAAAACCCTCAATCCTTGATCTGATCTTCAAGCTTGCGGGCAAGATCCCCGATCTGCTTCAGGAGATAATCCGGAACCAGGTCTTCGCTTTCGAGCTCGCGCCGGGTGCTGCTCAAGATGGAAAGAAGCCTTCGGATCGCGGTGTATCGAAGGCGCCTTTTTTGTTCCGCCGGGTCCCTCGGCCGCGCGGCTAAATCCATAATTTTTTTGACCTGCGCGCGGACCTCCTTGGGTTCTTTGGCCTTCTCGATCACCGCCTCCCTTAAAAGCGCGAAATCCCTGGGTTTAATGGCCTCGTTTTGCCGGGCAAGTCTCAAGAGGTTGACGGATTCATAATTCGGCATTTGGGCGGGCGTTTCTTCTTCCGTGTATTCGGGCCGGACAAGCGCCGGCTCCTCTTTTTCCAGAAAATAGTAGGACTTGAGCAGTTTGGCCGCGGTGGATTGCTTAACTCCAAGCTCTTTTAAGCAATAAGCCTCAAAACTGATGAAGCCCCACTCCCGGTAATGCTTCTCCTTGTGAATGGTGAAAAGAAACTGTCCGAGTTCGATCCAGGAAGCCTTGTGCCGTTTGGCCGCATCCTGCGCGCTTTGCCTTAACGATCCCGTTTCCTGCATAGATTTCACCTCTTAGCGACAGTCGTTTGGTTTTTCGGAAGCGTCGGCGTCAAAAAGGGCTCCCTGGTTTTTTAAATTTTTTAACACTTGGCGCAGCAACTCTTTAAGATCGGGCCCTTTGTAATGCGGCAGCTTTTTTTTCAAATCCTCGCGTTCTTTGCCCGGGAGCACATCGAGCGGATTTCCGTTGGCTCCAAGCCCGCCATGCGCGAGAACGATTCTATAAAAAGTCTGCATTTCGAAAACCACAGCACCCGCCGTCCAGTCTTTCCCGTTGAAGGAAACTTCGAGGTGTAGAGTCCTTCTTGGCCCGGTGGGCATGGCGGAATTCTTTGAATAGACTTTCCGGTCACAGCCCACCGAAAAATAAAAACTGCCCCGCGTATACATCCAAACCTCATCTGTCTGGTAGTCCGAAGCTTCTGCTTTGCCGCTCTCGGCCAGAACTCCGCTCTCGCTTAAAACTTCCTCGATTCCCCGCCGGGCCGTGTCGTAATCAAGCTGAGGAATAACTTCCCAAAGAACCGGTTTCGCTTCTGCCAAAGCGGGGCCCATCAGTCCGCCCAGAATCGCCGCAACCAAGACCATGCT
>JAHFHI010000161.1:1387-4446 GCA_023246995.1 Candidatus Omnitrophota bacterium | reverse complement strand
CCCTAGGGGAGAGGGCTGGGGTGAGGAGGAAAACGAAGCCGTACCCCCTCATCCTGACCTTCTCCCCCATGGGGGAGAAGGATAATTCTCAAAAAAGTGCCAAACTCAAGTTAAGAGCTTATCGGGAGGGGTTCCCCTAACGCCTGCGTTTGATGATTTCCGCCAAGGGCACGATTTGAAATCCCGCCCGCTTAAGCCGCGGGATTTCTTCAAGCAAAACGGCCAGGGTGTTCAGCCGGTAGTGGCCGATTCCGACGCCGTAGCCTTGCCGGCGGGCCACGGCCTCAAGCGCCCGGACGTCCTGCCGCACCGCTTCCCGATTGTCTTGATTATCCAGGAAAATATCCCGCCCGGTCGAGCGTAAGCCCATTTGACGGGCGAGCGGAAGAGCGATACTTGAAGGACTGGTTTTGCTGTCGAGAAAAAAAAGGCCGCGTGTTTTGAGTTCTCCCAGAATAAGGCGCATGAGACGTTGATCCGAAGTCCCCTTGGAGCCCATATGATTGTTGACCCCCAGAGCCCCGGGCACTGACGCCAAATTCCTCCGCAGGGATTCCAAGACTTGCGCGTCACTCATGGGGGAAGTGATGAGGCCCGGCCCGGGGATGGTTCCTTTGATCGATTCGAGCGGAAGGTGAAGGATGACTTCCGCTCCTTGAGCGCGGCCGTGGGCCGCAAAGAACACGGAATGTTTGAGGAGGGGAAGGACGGCATAGGTCACGTCCCGCCCAAGCCGCTCAAGCTCGGGCAGGTGTTCCCGGGTATGGCCCATGTCATCCAGAACAAAAGTAACGGCGGGCCTGGAGCCTCCAAACGGGAAAGAGATCCCCGGAAGGGTTTTTTCTCCGGGAATGGCCGGTTTGGAATCAGCGCCGTGCCGGAACTCCGGAATGAGCCCGGCAAAGGCCGAGCGGGCGGAGATTTTAGCCCCCGGAAGGATATTCGCGTTTTCATGATAGATGCGGTAGACAAAGGCCGAGCATGCGACCGCCAGCATCATGAAGGCTGTGAACTTAAGCCGTTTTAGCTGCTTCCTTGTAAGCCCGAACGGTTTTGTTTTGCGTTTCTTTTTTTTTCTTCTTTTTTTCATGATTAATGCGCATACTATAATCTCTAAAATTACCGGAGAGTCAACTTTTTAAGAGGAGTACGAAGGACTCCATCGATGCTGCGCAAAACCAAAATTGTGGTGACCGCGGGACCCGCGTGCGCCAAAAAAGGAATGCTTGAAGCGCTTGTGCGCGCGGGCGCGGATGTTTTTAGAATTAACGCATCCCATACCGATCCGGCCGCGCTGCGGCGTTGGATCCAAAGCACCCGCCAAGCCGGGGTTGCCGCCGGGAAATCCGTGGCGGTGATGGTGGATCTCCAAGGCCCTCGCGTCCGCACCGGCCGCCTTGCCGGGCCAAAGACGGCGGCCCTGAAAAGCGGGGCCCGCCTCGCGATTGCGGTTTCAAGAAACCCGGGCACCGGGGCCCTCATTTCCACAGCCTGCGCGCAATTTCCGCGCATGGTCAAAGCCGGGGACCCCGTACTCATCGATAACGGTTACCTCGAGCTTGAAGTGCTCGCCGTGCGCAAAAAATGGGTGGAATGCCGCGTGGTCCGGGGCGGGGTGCTCGGAGAAAATAAGGGAATCAACCTGCCCAATGCCCCCGTCACGCTCCCGGCGCTTGGACCCAAAGACAAGCAGGACTTGGAAGTCGCCGCCCAAATGAATGTGGACTATATCGCGCTTTCATTTGTCAGGAGTGAACAGGATATCTTGACCCTGAAAGATTGGCTCGCACGCCGGGGCCGGTGCATTCCCATTATCGCAAAAATAGAAAAACCCCATGCCGTCGAAAGAATTCAAGCCATTGCGGCAGCCTCGGATGCCATCATGATCGCCCGCGGGGATCTCGGAATCGAGCTCGGCGTGGAAAAAGTGCCGCTGATTCAAAAAAAGATTGTTCAGGAAGCCAATGCCACGCATATTCCGGTCATTACGGCGACGCAAATGCTGGAGTCCATGATGGAGCACGCCCGCCCGACCAGGGCCGAGGCTTCTGACGTGGCCAACGCCGTCTGGGACGGCACGGATGCCGTGATGCTTTCCGGAGAAACCGCAATCGGCCGGTATCCTCTTGAGGCGGTCCGGGTCATGTCGCGGATCATTCTTGAAGCTGAAAGGGCCATGGGGGAGATTCAGGCCCCGGAGGCCCTTGCGCCGAAGCATCCGGAGACCGATCAGGCGATTTATGCCATCACTCATGCGGCACGGCATGCGGCCAAGGATTTAAAGGCCAAGGCGATTGTCGTTTTTACCCGCAGCGGAAAGAGCGCCGGGCTGGTCTGCAAGTTCAGGCCGGTTTCGCCCATTATTGCCTTTACTCCCGGGGAGCGCATCAACCGGCGGCTGGCCCTTTTGCGGGGGGTCTATCCTTACACCCTGCGCTATTGGAAAAGCACGGACGCGATTTTGCGCGAGGCGGATCAGTCTATTTTGCGTCTGGGCTTGCTCAAGCCCGGAGCCTGCGTCGTGGTTCTTTCCGGAAAGCAGGCGATCCCCGGGGCCCGGTATATGACGAAGATCCATAGGATCGGGGAAGCCTAAAAGCGCTGAAAACGTAATTTTTCAGCCCCTTTTTAAAGACCGAGTATTCTCTGAACTCTTTTAAAATAAAGCAGTTGCATGCGGGCATAATTCCTTTAAAACTCGATTTTCAAGATAGCAAAAACAAGCAGTCCATTGTCTTTTAAGACCAAGGCGTCTACGCTTGTTGGTAGATGTAAAGGAGGGTACAAACATGAAAAAGTTGATAGCAGTTTTGACAGTACTTGTGATGGTCGCGGGGGTTCCGGCGCTTGGCTATGCGGCAAGCCCTTGGACCGAAAAAACGACCTACCAGGATAGGATGCTCAGCAAACTGGGCTTTGGCTTGAAAAACCTGATCGGGGGAGTCACCGAACTGGTGACCGAGCCGATCGATCATTACAAGGCTTCCGAAGGGAATAAAGGGGTAGCGGTGCTGGAAGGGTTAGGCAAGGGCATCGTAAATACCGTCGTTTATGTAGTC
>JAHFHI010000161.1:0-1377 GCA_023246995.1 Candidatus Omnitrophota bacterium | reverse complement strand
TGCACACGGTCACTTTTCCCGTAACGGCCATTGATGTTCCGCTGCCGGATAACGGCGTGAAGTGTCCCATCACCAAGAAATAAGCTGTTTTTAGGGTCTTGAAAAGCGCCTTCTCTTGAAATCCCGGAGAAGGCGCTTTTTTTTTCCTCTCTCCGGGCTTAAAATGAATCCAGGCGTTAAAACTCATGGAAGATCAACACGCACCCCGAGGGGGCAACATTCCGCCTGAAAAGTTTAGACCGGTGAGCTGGGCCTTAATGCTGGCCGGCCTCGGGCTTTTTGCATTCAGCCTGAAGCGTATGAGCGGATTTTTCGCGTTTCTTGTTTTGGTGTATGCGGGCGTCATGATGTTTGCCGGTTTCATGGTCATGCTTTCGATTTGCTATCGGGGCGGGTTTGGGGCCGGCTACCGCAAAGGCCATGAGGATGGCGGCGCCCGTATTGCTTATGACCCCGTGCGTGCGCTTGAAGAGTTCAAGCGCGCGAGGCGCGCCCGCTCCGGGAAGCAGTAATCTAACCCTAAAGTCAGGGGGGATTCTCGTGATGAAAGTTCTAAGGCAGGTGTTCTTTATAGCGGTGGGTTTCGGTTTTTTCGCGCCGAAGCTTCCGGTCGTTGCGGCTTCCCCCGCGCATCCGAATTTCTCGAAAGATCTCCGGGCTGACGAGCGCGAGTATTTTTTTAAGCTCTATCAGGACACCTGGAAATACTTTGACCGTTTTGCCGAGCCGATCACGGGGGTCAGTTATGATTCAAGCGCCCGCCAACCAGCAACCTCCATTTCTAATATCGGTTTTTCAATGGCCGCCGCGGCCGTGGCTTACCGCACGGGGCTTATCCCGCGCCGGGAGGCCCGGAGACGGATCCGCCGCTCTCTCGAGGCTCTTGAGAAAATCGAGAAGTGGCGGGGTTTTCCGGTTCCCTGGATTCTTGTGCGCACCCTGAAGCGTGTGCACGGAGACCAGTTTTCCTATGCTTCTCACCTGTCCGTTCTGATCGGCGGCCTTGTGGTCACTAAGGCCGCGCTTCCGGAAACCTCCGAGCGGATACGCCGTTTTCTCGGGCCGATGCGATTCCGGGATCTTTATGACCCGAAAACCGGATGGTTTCGCGGCGGCTACGACATGAAAACCAACAATTTCTCGGTTTTCCAGCCCTGGGGACACTGGTACTACAAGCATTTTGCCTCCGAGGTCCGGCTCCTTAGTTTTTACGCGATCGCCACGGGCCAGGTTCCCGCCGAGCACTGGAAAGCCCTCTTAAGACCCAAGATCAAAATCGAGGGAAAAAAGGTGATGGCTTCCGGCTATGAAGAAGCGGGGCTCGGCGTGCCGTATCTCACCGGCCTTTTTTTGGATGAACGTCGGAAAGCCGTGGGC
>JAHFHI010000160.1 GCA_023246995.1 Candidatus Omnitrophota bacterium | reverse complement strand
CCGGTGCGCTTTAAGCCCTTGAAATAGGAAAGAAATGTAAGGAAGTATACAAAGGCACCCTCTTCCTGTCAATGAAGCAGGGGCGACGCCGAGGCGCGTTTTCAGGTTAAATCACGCGGCTTTTGGAGGGGGCTTAAAAACTGCGGCGGCGCAGGTCGCTTATGGTGCGGTCCATGTTCCGGATGCGTTCATCCTGGAACCTGGAATCACGTTCAAGCCCCGCAATCCGCCTTTCAAGCACATCGATCCGGGCAAGGGCGCGGGCCAGTTTCAAGTCGACAAGTTCCTGCGGGCGGCCGATATCAGAAGGCCAAGAGCCTTGAGCCAATTCGGGTTGAGCTTCCGAGGATACTTCCGGCGCTGAAGCCGCCACGGAAGCCGGAGGTGCTAAATTTTCTTCGGCTCGGACGCTTGCAAGGGGCGTCAGAAAACATAACAAAAAAAACACAATTGCCGTGATTTTCATGGGGAAAATCTCCTTCGTTGAGGGTTCAGTATATCACAACTCTTTTAAGCCGGGCAACCTCCGCTCTAAAGTCATCATGCGATTAAGAGCGCCCTTGAGTGCTTCGAAAACTTTCTCCTGCCCCAGCTCGTTGAAGATTTCATGGTAATACCCTTCAAAAATTTTAAGCTCTTTAGAGGGAGTTTCGAGCTTTTCATAGAAGGCGCGCGTCTGGTCTAAATCCACAACCTTTTCGAGTCCGGAGGCAAGGATCATGACCGGAAAAGGAAAGCGTACATGCGAAACGTCTTTTATATCCTTCATGGCGCGGATCATGGCATCCAGAAGCGCGGGGGAAATTTTTCGCTGGATAAGCGTATCGCGCTTATAACGGGCCAGTTCCTCAAGGTTGTGAGTCAGATAAGGCGGATAAACAGGGTTGCGATACACAAACCACGGAGCAAGGTGTCGCAAGGCCCTATTAAACCCGATCAGAAATGCGGGGAATTTAAGGCCAAGACAGGGCGATGAGAGCACAAGTCCTTTCAGCTTTTCAGGAAAGCGCATAGCCCACAAGACCGCCAAGAGCCCCCCTTTGCTGTGCCCGAGAAGAATAAAAGGCGCAAACCTTTTGTTTTGAGCTTCAAGAAACGCCGCAAATGAATCGACATCCCGGAGATAGTCTTCGAAAGAATTCACAAAGACGCGCCGTCCTTCGGAGCGGCCGTGCCCGCGCAGATCCATCATCGCGATGGAAAGCTTTAGGGGCGCGAGCTCCGCGGCAAACTTCTCGTAACGGCCGGAATGCTCGCCGTGCCCATGGAGAATGAGAAGGCGGCCCATCTCGTCTCGGTGTCGGAAATGCCGGTAATAAAGCTTAAGGCCGTCATGGGCCTGAAAAACGCCTTCCTGTTTCTCATAATCGGCAGGATAGGTCATAAAATGATCTTCATGCGTGCGGCTATAAAAATCTTCAGCCGGACGCCTTTGGCCCCGGCCCTTTTTGATAAAGGCTTTCGATAAGGTCACGGTGCTTCTCGCAGACGACTTTGCGTTTGACCTTAAGCGTTGGCGTTAGCTCCCCGGCTTCTTGGGTGAATTCTCTCTCCAGAAGAGCAAAATATTTGATCTGCTCGTAAGCGGCTAAATCGTGGGTGCGCTGCCGAAGCCGTTTTTCCATCAACCCCGCGACTTCAGGAGACGCGAGCAGTGAAGTCCAGCTCATCTCGGGAAGCCCGGCCGTGCGGGCTTCGCGGCAGAGCTCGTTTTTGTTCGGGACAATCAAGGCCACCAAATAATTGCGCTTATCCCCAAGAATCACGGCTTGAGAGAAAAGCGGATCGGCCAAAATCAAATTTTCGATATTCTGCGGGGAAATGTTCTTTCCGCCGGAAGTGATAATAAGGTCTTTTTTTCTGTCCGTGATTTTAAGAAAACCATCCCGGTCAAATTCTCCGATATCCCCCGTGAAAAACCAGCCCTCTTTCATACAAGCCGACGTAGCTTCAGGGTTGCGGTAGTAACCGGCCATCACACATGGCCCCCGGGTGAGGATTTCCCCGTCCTCGGCAATTTTAACCTCGACGTTCGAAAGCGCTTGTCCGACCGTGCCGAAACGTATCTGCTCGGGCGTATTCACAGAAATCACAGGCGAGGTTTCCGTCAGCCCGTACCCCTCCAGAATGAGCACCCCGCAGGCGTAAAAGAAACGGCCAAGCTCTGCTGAAAGGGGGGCTCCGCCTGAAATAAAAAACCGGAGCTTCCCCCCCAGGCTCGCCCGGATCTTTTTAAAAACAAGACATTCTGCGAGTTTGAATTCGATCCTGGAAAAAATCGACGGGCGGGAAGATTCCCGGTAGCGCCGTCCGACTCGAAGCGCCCAGTGGAAAATTAAGCGCGCGGTCGTGGGCCCCGCAGTGACCCGCTCCATAATCTTGGCGTGAATCTTCTCGTAAAATCGCGGCACCGCCGCGCCGACAGTCGGCCTTACCTCCAGGATATCCTCGGGCACGCTCTGCATATTTCTGGCATAGGCAATCACCGCACCGCTGAAAGCCATGAAATAATAGCCTGCGAGACGTTCAAAGACATGGCTTAGCGGAAGAAATGAAAGAGCAACATCGCTTTCTCCGATCCTGATTCTTTCTCGGGCTCCCAGATAATTCTGAACAAAGTTACCGTGCGTCAGCATGACGCCTTTGGGCGGGCCGGTGGTGCCTGAAGTATAGATGAGGGTTGCCAAATCGGAGGCAGACACCGCATCGACAAATCCGTCATAAAGATTATCGTTGTTAAGGCCGAGACGCCGTCCTCTTTCGATTAAACCCGCAAGCGTAAGAACCGCCGGGTTTTCAGACGCTTCGGGTTCGAAGACAATCACATGACGTAGATCCGGATGGTCTTTTAACGCCGGCTGGATTCTTTGGAGCTGCTCGGAACTCGAGACGAAAAGAATCTCAATTTCCGCATTCTGCAGAATGTAAAGGATGTCCTGACAGGAGGATGTCGGATAGATGGGAACGCTGGCCGCCCCAAGGCTTAAAATGCCAAGGTCGGCAAAAGTCCATTCCGGCCGGTTTTCAGAAAGAATGCCGACTACGGCGCCTTTGCGAACCCCCAGGGAATAAAGACCAAGGGCCGTATGGCAGGCAGCTTCGCCCCACGCGGTCCAATCGATTGTCCGCCACCGTGGGGCTTGGGGATCCCGGAAAAGCAGGGCTCGACGAGCCCCATATTGGCGAACCCGCGAACGGAATATCTGAATCAGGTTGAGACTAGCTTCCGGGCTATGGTCCAAGGCTACTCCGCCTCTGGTCCTAATAATACGCCACTACCGACTATCGGTCTTGAGCCCGGGCTGGGGTAAATTTACTGTGCTGCTTTGTCCTGCTGAAGATTCTGGATAAACTGCTCCTGCTTGTTGGTTTCTTCCTGAATCAGCCGGACTTTTTCTTCTTCCATTTTTTGAGCTAACGCGCTGGGATTGTCGCCTTCGTTCACTTGCGCTTCGAGGTCACTTAGAATGCGTTGGTGAATCTTGGCCTGTTCCCCAATCTTCTGAATCTCACCAGATTGCGCGCTATAGCGATATTTCAATGTTTCATTGATGCTGACCAGTTGCTGAATTTGTTTTTGGATCCGCCTAATCTGGGGATCGAGCGCCCGGCGATTCCCGGCCACGGTTCCACCGACCCGTCGGCTTTCTTCAGTTACCGCAGCACCTCTCATTTTTACCTCAATGGCATTATTCTTAGCCTCCAAAGCCGCCTGAGGAGCCTCCATCGGAGAACCTATGCCCGGATTAGCGGAGGGAATTGAGGGCGTCGAAGGGATCTGTCCTTGAGGAAGCTGTTGAACACTTGGCGGCTTTGGAATGTCCGGCAAAGTCGAAGTATTGGGTTGAATATTGGCGGGAATAACTTGTCCCGGAGCTGTTCCTGCCGGGAGATTTCCTATTCCCGCGGCCCCAACGACTCCAAGGGCTGCATTATTTTGAGCCGCATCTTGAGCTGCCTGCAAAACCTGACGGGTTGCATCCGGAATCGACGCCGGAATTTCGGGTTGAGTCACTCCCGAAGAAGGCAACGTTGCTTGCACATTTGCCGAAGGAACCCCGGACGGCAAACTCGCCTGAGCGCTTGTCGCAGGTCCGGCATTTACTCCCGGCTGAAAAGTTGTGCCTGGCGCAACTTGTGTGTCGACACCTGTTGACGGTTGCAAATTCCCGGCACTTGCAGGAAGTTCAACATTGGGCTGCCCGGCAAAATTTGTTGCGACGCCGGGCGCTCCGGAAATAGCCGGGGCACCTCCCAACGCTCCCCCTGCGGGAACCGGCACATTGCCTTGCCCAATCCCTGCTGTTTCAAGGTTTGGTGTCCCCGGGACAACCGGGATTCCCGCAGCCACATTTTGAAATTCAGGAAGGTTATTTTGTACCGCACCTGCGCCAGTAGGAACGGTAACAGCCGAACCGAGATCCCCCGCGTTTGCAGGGACCTCCTGAC
>JAHFHI010000159.1 GCA_023246995.1 Candidatus Omnitrophota bacterium | reverse complement strand
TAGCCGGCGACACTCGGACGTTCGGGACTTGCGGGATTAGCGTCAAGATAAGTGAGGATGTCGTCGGAATAGAAAAAAGAGCTGGCATAACAGCCCGCGTTTCCAAATTCAGCCGTAAGCCTGGGGAGCTCCGCGGCCGAAACAATGTGGTTACGGAATCCTTTTTGAGATCGCGCCGCGAACTCCACAAAATGAAAGCGCTTCACGCACCGCCTCCGCTCTTGGGCTGCAATTCAATTATAGCAGAGCGGTTTTAAAAAACCTTTCGCGGGCGGCATTCTCCCCGAGTGCGGCCTCAGGCCCCGGAAGCCTCGGCCCTTGCCTTCCATTTTTCGGCCGTAAGGTCAAAGGTCTTTTCCATCATATGAGCGAGCTTGTCTTCATCGAAAAAAGCGCCGACAAGCCCTAAATCCCATTCAAGATGCACGGAAACTTCCGTTCCCCCGGCCGCGGGGGAAAATTCGCAGGAGCGCTCCATCGTCCCGCCCATGGGAAGCCCGGTTCGGATCACGGTTCTCTTCAACGGCTCCCAATGCGAAAACTCATGATCCATCTGAATGAGCTTCTTGCCAAAAAGACATTTTTCACTCCAGGACAACCCCTTGCCTTCCCGAGCCTGGCTTGTAACGCGGCTTTCCTGCACCCCTTCGACCCAATCCGGGGTCTTTTCTGCGTCGACCCAGATTTTCCACACCTTTTCAAGCGGGGCATTGAAAAAAAGTCTCTTTTCGATAGTTCCCATCTTTGAAGTTTCCTTTCTTTGGCTATCGGTTTTATCTTAGCGCCGCCGGGACTCGATTTCTAGAAAGATTGTAAAAAAGCCTGACCCTCCGGGGCGCCAAACTATGGTATTTTAGATTACCTATGCGCTCCATGCGGCAGATTCTCTTCAGCCTAACGATCCTCCTCCCGGCGTTGGTCACGATCAGGTCTCTGGCCCTGGAGGCGGCAAATACGGACAACCCCCGTGCGCTTCGCCGTCAAGAGCCGCTATTTTTGAGTTTCGAGGAGCTTAAAGCTCTCTATGCCGACCCGAACCCGAAAGGCGCGCTCGGTCAAAAGCTTGATCGTTTTTGGAAGACCCCGATTGTCGACAATACGGCCTTCTTCGAAGGCAAAACTCCGCGCCGGCTTTTTTCGGCAAGCCTCCGGCGCTATCTGCGGGTGGCAAGCTGGAATATCGAAAAATCCCTCGAGCTTGGGCCGCTTATTGAATTTTTAAATTCCCCAGAAAAAGCCGACCGCATGATCAATCCCCTTCAAGCGCCCCCCGGCTCCAAAGACCATCTTGAGATTTTAACCCAGCGCAAAAAACTTTTATCCGCCGATGTTCTTGTGCTTCAGGAAATGGATATCGGGGTCAAACGTTCCGGTTATATCAACGCCCCGGCCGAACTCGCGCAGGCTCTTGGGATGAATTATGCCTATGGTGCGCAGCAACTTGAGATTGACCCGGTGGTGCTCGGCATTGAAAAGGTACTGCACGAAGGCGGAGAGCTTGATGACGCGGCAAACGCTTATTACGCCGCCGATCCCGCGCGCTACAAAGGAATTTTTGGATCAGCCGTTTTGTCGCGCTACCCGATCAAAAAAGCGGAGGTCTTTCAGCTGCGGCATCAGCCCTACAACTGGTATGCCCAGGAAAAAATCAGCCTGGCCTTTCTCGAAAAAAGCCGACGCTTCGGGAGCAAAGCGGTCTTTAAGAATATCCTGACCCGGGAAATCAAGGCCGGAGGCCGCATTTTTATGCGCGTAGATCTGGAGGTCCCGGAACTTCCGGAAAAAACGTTAACCCTTATCAATGTTCATCTCGAGATCAAATGCATGCCCGAGGGCCGCGAACTTCAGATGGCTGAAATCCTAGGCTATATCAAAAATATTCGCCACCCCGTCATCCTGCTCGGGGATTTTAATTCCGCGCCGACGGACTTAAGCCCGACCTCCCTCTCAAAAATCGCGAAGCGTACGGCCAAAGATCCGACCACGTGGTTCCACATGGCCGTCAATTATCTTTCGCCAAACGGTCTTATGATCAACACCACGCGGGGGATTTCGAACCTCACCAAAAACTTCCAAAATCCCCTGGCCCGGCATATTCCGGTGATCGGGCCAAACCCGGTCTACGGCCTTTTTAAAATGATCGAAAATTACCGGTTTTCAGACGGCGGCGCCTTTGATTTCCGCGGGAGCGAAGACCGCTCGCTCGGCCGAAAAAATAAACCCCTGGCGAATTCCAACGAGCGGGACCGCAAAGGATTTAAGACCACCTTTCAGGTCAAACGCCCTATCGGGCCGCTGATCGGCAAAATGCGCCTTGACTGGGTTTTTGTGAAATCCTACCTCAAAGACCCCAAGGACAAAAAGGGCTCCTACCGATTCGCACCCCATTTCGGACAAACCCTTGAGGAGATGAACACAAAAGTCAAAATGCCCTTTTCGGATCATCATCCGAACGTCGTGGATTTGCCCTTTGAAGAACCGCCGGCAGATTTGGATTGATACGTCTTTTAGCGGGAAAGTATTTCGAGGGTTCGTTCAGGATTGTCTGTTTTTAAGACCAGGCACCCGGAATCCTGGTCTTTAGTCGCGGTGCAATAAGCATAGGCAATGTTGATGTCGGCCTCGGCAAGGGCCTGACAAATCCGGGTAAGTTCTCCGAATTGATTGCCGATTTCGAGCACCACCACATCTTGCTCAAGAACATAGAGCTCTTCTTGCTCGAGAAGAAGCAACGCCTTGGTCGGTTGATCCACAAGAAACCTCACCACCGCGTTATCCACCGTATCATGAACCGCTAACGCCAGGATATTGACCCCGGCCTCGGAAAGAATCGCGCATGTCTGCGCCAAAACACCAGGACGGTTCGGCATGAAAACCGAAAGCTGTTTTTGGATAGGCACGGTTAGGCTCCTTTAGTTTGAAGGAAGGCTAGTTTGCGACTTGCGCTTTTTAAAGTGCTTGCTTTGCATAGAGCATTGCCAATCAAGCCAAAAGACGGCTGATGATGTTTTGAGCCAAAGCCGTGGTGGTCTTGGGCACCGCAATTCCGATCCCCTTCAGGGCGCTTCCGTAAATATCTTTCTTGCCCTGCTCATAAAGAACGCATTCGACCTCTTCTTCTTCGAGACGAGCCTGGAGTTTGCGGCCTTCCTCGACCGAAGCTGTTTCATAAACCTGAACCCAAATTTCACCGGGATTGCGCTTGGGCCTGAACCAGCGCCCAGGCTTTACGTTCGTGGGTTTAGGCAGAGACGGCAACGACGTCATCGGTCTTTTGGCAAGCCAAGAAATGATATACAGGGTGCCTGTGACAAAAAATATGTAAACAAGAAAGCGAACCATGGGCGTATCCTAAACATTAATCAGAGCGTTTTCAAGACGTCTCTTAAGGTCAAAAAAAAAGCCCCGCTCAAAGGCGGGGCTTTTTAAAAATCCCGGCAGCTTGCTACTCTCCCAACGAACTGCTCCGTCAGTACCATCGCCGGTAGAGGGCTTAACTTCCGTATTCGGAATGGGAACGGGTGTTTCCCCTCTCCTATGACCACCGGAAAAAAAATGCAACTGAATAAGCCAAGACAAATTTTAAGAAATGTCAAGCCGAACGACCGATTAGTACAGGTCAGCTGAAAGGATTACTCCTCTTGCACTTCCTGCCTATCAACCTTGTAGTCTTCAAGGGGTCTTCTAAACCCAAATCGGGTTGGGAAACCTTATCTTGGAGTCGGCTTGGCGCTTAGATGCTTTCAGCGCTTATCCATTCCGGACTTCGATACCCTGCGCTGCTCCTGGCGGAACAGCAGGCACACAAGCGGTCCGTCTCTTTCGGCCCTCTCGTACTAGAAAGAGCTCTCCTCAAGTTTCCTACGCCCACAACAGATAGGGACCGAACTGTCTCACGACGTTCTGAACCCAGCTCACGTACCGCTTTAACCGGCGAACAGCCGGACCCTTGGGACCTTCTCCAGCCCCAGGATGCGATGAGCCGACATCGAGGTGCCAAACCGGGCCGTCGATATGAACTCTTGGGCCCGATAAGCCTGTTATCCCCGGCGTACCTTTTGTCCGATGAGCGATGGCCATTCCAACTTTGGACCACCGGATCACTAAATCCGTGTTTCCACCCTGCTCGTCTCGTAGGACTCGCAGTCAAGCCTGCTATTTGCTTTTGCGCTTACCGTGTGATTGCCGACCACACTAAGCAGACCTTTGAACGCCTCCGTTACCGTTTGGGAGGCGACCGCCCCAGTCAAACTGCCCGGCTGGCACTGTTTTCCGCCCCGATTCAGGGGTCAGAGTTAGAATTCTAGTTCCGTGAGACCGGTATTTCATATTGCGACTCCGCCCAAGCTAGCGCCTGGGCCTCATAGTCTCCCGGCTATGCTACACACACAAAACCAAAATTCAATACCAACGTACAGTAAAGGTGCACGGGGTCTTTCCGTCTAGTTGCGGGATCGCGGCATCTTCACCGCTGCTACAATTTCA
>JAHFHI010000158.1 GCA_023246995.1 Candidatus Omnitrophota bacterium | reverse complement strand
CTTTTGGGCGGGCTTTAATTTTTTCATAACAAGGATTTAGATATCTAGTTTAGGAGTAAATATTTGATCGATTTTGATCATCAAAGACAATCATTGAAATATTGAAATTTTGAAACATCCCCTTTTTAGTGCCCAAAACTTGACGAATTGAAAATCGCAATGTACATTTTAACATCTTTTTAATATTAATAAAAAAGATGATAAAAACTTCCTCGGAAAGGGAAAAACAAATGAAAAAATCAGCTGGGGTAAAGAGGGTAAGCGATGAAGCGATTAAAAAATCCGTGAGCTTTGTGACCGTTGCCTGCTTTCTCCTGCAGCAGTTATTTTCGGCCCCTCTTAGCTATGCCCAGACTCTGGGGGTGGCGCCCGGAGTAAATCTGCCGGCCCAGATCGAGATCCCCGGGGATCTCGGGACGATAGAAGGAACGTCGCTTTCCGGCCAAGCGGACCGGTTGATTGTTCATATTCAGACTGCGCACGGAAGTTATGAGGCGCAGGAAAAGATTCATGCTCTTCTTAAATATCTGGCAGATGTGCACCACTTTGATCTTCTGCTTCTCGAGGGCGCCCAGGGGGAGCTTCAGCCCGGCCTCTTTAATTTCTTCCCCCAGGACAAGGCCCTGAATTTAAAAATAGCCCAAGACCTGACGCAGCGCGCCGAACTGACCGGTCCCGAGCTTTTCTTGATTCAATCTTCCATGACCCGAGAGGGGAGCCGGATGAAGGGCATCGGCATCGAAGACATCCCGGCATACCGGGAAAACCGCGAAGCCTTTCAGGAAGTCATTCGCGCCCGAGAGTCATCCGGAAATTTCTTAAAACAGATGGATCTCCAGATAGAACGCCTGACGGCGCCCTATCTGAACGCGGCGCTTAAAAATTACCTGCGGCAGTTTGAAGCGCATGAAACCGGAAAAGTCGGCCTGATCGGCTGGCTTCACTTTTTAAGAGAGCAGGCCTCGCAGCATCTGGCTCTGGATTTCAGCAATCCCCTTTATCAGAAGGATTGGCCGATGCTGGTCCGCTTCTCCCGCCTTGAAAAAATCGAATCAAAGCTGGACGCTTCCCGCCTGGAGGGGGAAAAAGAGGCATTTTTAGAGAAGCTCCAAGCTCTCAAGGCGGATCCGCGATTAACCGCGAAATTGAGCGGGCTCCTTGAGGACGCCTGTAAACAGACGGCCGGGACGAAATTCGAATATTCCGGAGTGTTGGAGACTTTGAGGGATCTGGCCGCGGTTTTGCCCGAGGATTTTTCCTTTAAGCCTTATGAAAATCTCAAGCTCCGCCTGCAATATCTTATTTTTGAACACGAAATGGACAGCGCTCTTCTTTTGTCGGAAATCGAACGTCTCGAGACGATGCTCGGGGAGAAGCTGGCGCCCAAGGAAATCGAGCAAAAACTTCTGCGTCTTTTTCATGATTACCGCCTCCTTAAAAAACTTTTCGCGCTTCAGCTGACCCAGAAGGATTACGAGGGGCTTTTAGCCGGGGCCCGGGCGGCGAAACCTTCCGCCATCGCGGAGCACTTTGAAGGGCTTAACCCGGACAAACGGGTGAAGAACGCGTCGATGGAACATTTGAACGAAATCGACGGCCTTTTTGATCTGGCCATGTCTTTTTATGCCGGGGCGCTTCAAAGAGACCGCCTCATGGGCGAGCATGTCCTGGAAGCCATCACGCGCCTTGGCAAAGAGCGCGCCGTGATTGTGACCGGCGGATTCCATTCCCAGGGGATGAAGCGCTATTTTGAAGAGAAAGGTTTCTCGTATTATTTGGTGAGCCCCAAGATCAGCCAAGAGATCGACACCCGGGGCTATCTGCAAGCCATGATGGACGGCGAAGAAATTGAAATTTCGCAAATTGAAAATATTTTAAAGCTCCAGCCTCTGCAGACCATGATTGACGAAGGAATGAATCTTGATCACCTGCGCCGGGCTGTTACCGAGGCTTTGGTCCGCAACGCGGACGCCGCGGCTCTGGCAAGCCGGCTTGATGATATCCTTTTGCGGGACCAATACCGCATTCAGGCCATTCGAAATGATAAGGACCCGTCTTTGTTGGCCCTGCGCTTTCTCGCGCCGGCCGGCGAAAAGGAAACCGTTTTGGAAATCCGGCTTCCCGAAACCGGAAAGCCCCGGATTGCGGAAACGGCCTCTCGCCGTTCCGAAATCCGCTATCCCAAAACGACGCGCCTCGGTTTTGAGCAACTCGAAGACCGCAGGCTTCTTAGCGGAAGCAATCTTATTGAGGAGCCGCTAGTGCTCATGAATCAGCCCCCGGTTCCGGCCGAGATTCTTACTGTCGGCGTGATGAATGACTCGACCCAAGCGGTTTTGGCGCCGGCGGGCGCAATCGCGCCCGACACGGCATCGATTGATGCGATTTTTTCTTCGGGTCTCTTGGCTGAATCCGCAGCGGTGCCGGTCCCGGCCGGGCATGGCCCTGAGACGCTGATCCCCGTGGGGGATTTTTATGTCCTCAAGACTTCTGACGGGCGGCAATTCGGCCCTGAATATGAAGCCGCGCGAATCAAAATACCCGTGCCTTCCGGCTGGCCGAGCGACGCTTATGACAGCACGGGCCTTTCGTTTAACAGCTTTAACAATGTCACGCCCACATATGGAACACGGTATGTGACTTTGACTAATGATGCGGACGCCAGATTTACGAGCCAACTTGCACTTCGTTTCCGGATCGGGGCCAGGCAATCGGAAGATGTGCTCCCGGATTATATCGCGATCAACGGCAAGTTTACGCCCGTGACCGTGACCGCAGCGGGTCAAAATCCGATCGGCTGGCCGGTCTATGATATTTCGTTTCACGTTTCCGGTCTTCGCCGCGACGGAACGGACA
Organism: Candidatus Omnitrophota bacterium; assembly: GCA_023246995.1. Lineage (GTDB taxonomy): Bacteria > Omnitrophota > Omnitrophia > Omnitrophales > Aquincolibacteriaceae > JAHFHI01. The sequence goes on along the minus strand of JAHFHI010000158.1, from coordinate 1,647 downwards.
TTCTTACGGTCCGCTCTTTTTATGATGACGCGGCGCTGGTTCAGACGCCGAAGATTCTTAAGACGACTTACTATTTAAGCCCGGATGCCAAAACGGCCGCTTCTTTCGTCGCCGGCGCGGAGGCGATTTCTCCGGCCTATGTCAGCTTCCAGTTTCCACCGACGGCTCAAAACGCGTCGGGCTTCAAAAGCATCGCAACCGGGTTGAGCCCCGACGCCAAGATCGATTCAGCCAGGTTCGGCGCGGACGGGAAAATATTTGAGATAACCTCAGGCGCGCAAACCGTCCGGATTGATGTAGCGGCCGGAACGGTGGTGACGGAAGATCAGGGATTGCCGCCTGTTCCCGCGGGGTGGACGCGAACGGCATCAAATTCGAATTATGCGTTCACGATTGCGGAGAACCGGCCGCCGACAGGGTACGCAACCATCACCCGGATTCTGAAGCTGCAGGATTTGAGGACGGGTCAGATTCAGGATGTGGCGACCACGTATGCATCCCCGAGCGGGCAGAGTGTGTTTACCCCCGGGTATGACGTGTCTCCGGAGAATACGCCGGGCGGACCGGTCGTGATTTACGGGACCTACAGCGCGAACGCGAGCGGCAGAGCCGGAGGTTCGATCTATGCGCGGCGCGTCGTTAATCCGGGTACGCCCCTCTATTTGAGCGGTACGCTGCAGGGGTTTAGTTTTAGTGCTGACAATACCTCCGCGGCCATTGAGATGGCCGAGAACTTTACGCCTGCCGGAATTACGGGCGTCGCGGTAATCCGGCTAAGCGATGTCAGTGTTTCGGAAAAATACGCGAAAATCACGCCGGGTTCGGGGCTCCGCGCGGATGCGGACACTCCGATTGTGATTGCCGATTACCGGACCGGGACGGGCGGTTATGAGGCATGGGTCTATGATGCGGGGCAGGAAACGAATCATTTGCAATTGCTCGGGAAGGTGTTTTTAGGTTCGGATAGTTCCGGCGCGATCACTCTGAAAGACGCGTACCAAACGCCGTCGGGCCGGCAAATCGTGTCGGCGGGGCTGGACGCGGACCATTTCAACACGACGATCATTCGCGATCCGCGCACAAACCAGCAGCTGCAGCTTGACGGAGCCGCGACTGCAGTCAGCTATCAGGGGAAGCAGGCGACCTACACGCTCCGCAATCAGGACAACACGACGAGGCAGGTGGCGGTTAACCTGGACACGTTTGAAACTTCGGAAGTCATCACTCGCAAGCCTTCGCAAACGTCTCCGGACGGCCGGTATTCGGTCGAGCACCGCACCGAGCTCGTCCGCACCTTCGGCGGCTACTATCCGCAGGCCTTTACCCGGGATTATTTGACGATCCGCTATCCGGACGGGACGTCGGAGGAGAGGCTCGTGGCCAACGGCCAGAGAAATCTGGAAGGCTTCAGCGTGGTCAACCGGGGCATTTATCTTGAAGGCAACCAGCGCGGCAACTGGTACCTTGAATTTGTGACCTTCGCCAATTTTAAGGCCAACCAAAACATTCAGTATCAATTTCCCGTGACCCATCTCCCCCGGGAAGTTTCCGAGAAGATGGGAACCGGTACGTCGATAGATTTCGTCGCCGGATTGCCGGGCGTGGCCGACATCCGGGGTGTTGATTTTGTGACACGACGTGTAGATC
>JAHFHI010000157.1 GCA_023246995.1 Candidatus Omnitrophota bacterium | reverse complement strand
ATGGTTTCGGTGCTAAGCATGATGCCTTCGATCGGGGGGCTCGGGGTCCGGGAGGCGGGAGTCGTGTATTTTTTTAAAGCCCATATGCCTTCCGAAAGAGCGCTTGCATTGTCTTTGCTTTTGGATATGCTCATTTACGGCTACAGCTTTGCCGGAGGGCTTCTTTACGCCGCCGCCGGAGGTCTCAAAAAAAAAGGAGATTTAAGGGAGGGGATACCAACATGAGTCTTGACGCCCAGTTACTTGCGATTCTCGCCTGTCCCCAGTGCAAGTCCGCCCTCAACCAGGAAGCCGACAAACTGGTCTGCCAGAATCCTTCCTGCGGCTTGCGGTTTCCCGTCCGGGACGGAATCCCCGTCATGCTGATCGAAGAGGCCGAAAAGCCGTGAATCCGCCGCGGATTCTCGTGATCCATGGCCCTAATCTGAACCTGCTCGGAACCCGGGAGGTGGATGTCTACGGCCGGGTCACTCTGAAAGAAATCAATCTTCTGCTTGGCCGGGAGGCTGCTTTATTGGGGGTCAAGCTGAAGATCGTACAGTCCAATCACGAAGGAAAGATTGTCGACCTGATCGGCGAGGCCAGGGGGAGCTTTAAGGGGATTTTGATTAATCCTGCAGCCTATACGCATACAAGCGTCGCGATTCGGGATGCCCTTCTGGCTGCGGCCCTGCCCACGGTTGAAGTTCACCTCTCGAATATTTATAAGCGCGAGGATTTTAGGAAGCAGTCTCTTACTGCCCCGGCGTGCATTGGTCAAGTCTCTGGTTTTGGGAAGGATAGCTATATTTTGGGCTTAAAAGGACTTAAAGCCTCCCTTGATCTTGATAAAGTACGTATAAAAATGGGAAAGCGACCCACGAAATAAGGTTTGACACATTCGTTGTCTTTGGGTTTAATACCCCCTATTCAGTTGGAGAAATAGCCTATGAATGTCAAAGAACTTAAAGAAATGCTGCAGCTCATGGCCGACCATGATCTTGCGGAAATGGAAATCGAGAAGGATGGGATGAAGATTAGGCTCCGGAAGTCCGGAGGGGTGCGTCAGGTGGAGGAGTATGCGCCGATGGCGCCTGTTTTGGTGCCCATGCCCGGTGTCGCTGCCGAAAAACCAGCTTCCGGGGGGGAATCATTCAAGCCCCACCCCCATGAATCTGCCAACGTAACTCAAGTCTGCTCGCCCATGGTCGGAACTTTTTACGCATCCCCGTCCCCGGATCTGCCCGCTTATGTGATCCCCGGCAAGCAAGTCAAAGAAGGGGATGTCCTCTGTATTGTCGAGGCCATGAAGCTCATGAATGAGATCAAGTCGGAAGTCACCGGCACCGTCACCGAAGTGCTCGTTAAAAACGGCCAGCCTGTCGAGTACGACCAGCCCCTTTTCAAGATCCAAAAAGGATAACTCCGCGAAACGATGTTTTCCAAAATACTGATTGCCAATCGCGGGGAAGTTGCTGTCCGGATCATCCGCGCTTGCCGGGAACTCGGCATTCAATCGGTGGTGGCTTTCTCAAAGGCGGACCGTGATTCGCTCCCGGTCCAATTGGCCGATGACGCGATCTGCATCGGGGAAGCTCCGTCTTCGGAAAGTTACCTGAATATTCCGGCCATTATTTCCGCCGCCGAAATCGCCGACGTGGAAGGCATTCATCCGGGATACGGTTTCCTGGCCGAAAACGCGCACTTCGCTGAAATATGCGAATCCTGTCAAATCAAATTCATCGGGCCCAAGCCGGAAAGTATCCGTCTTGCAGGGGACAAGGCCATTGCTCGTCAGGAAATGGAAAAGGTCGGCGTGCCGACCATTCCCGGAAGCCGCGGGGCCGTCAAGAATCAGGAGGAAGCACTCAAGATTGCCAAGAAGTACGGCTATCCCGTGGTTTGCAAGGCGGCGGCGGGAGGCGGAGGCAAGGGCATTAAAGTCGCGCATAACGACGGAAAACTCATCAACGCGTTTCTAACGGCCCAGGCCGAAGCTGAAGCTGCGTTTGGGAACCGTGAAGTTTATATCGAAAAATATCTCAAGGAACCGCGCCATATCGAGGTTCAGATTATCGCTGACGGCCGGGGAAATATCGTGCATCTCGGAGAACGCGATTGTTCGGTTCAGCGGCGGCATCAAAAGTTGATCGAGGAAGCGCCCGCGCCCTCTTTCAGCCAAAAACTGCGCCGCAAGATAGGCGAAGTGGCCATCCGCGCCGCCAAGACGCTCAAATACGAAAACGCCGGGACCATTGAATTCCTGGTGGATGAGGATGAAAATTTTTATTTCATGGAAATGAACACGCGCCTCCAAGTCGAGCATCCCGTGACCGAAATGGTTACCGGGCTCGATATCGTCAAAGAGCAGATCCGCATTGCGGCCGGCGAGAAATTGAGCTTTACGCAGGAGCAGGTCCAGATCCGCGGCCACGCGATGGAATGCCGCATCAATGCCGAGGATCCGGATAATAATTTTTTGCCGTCTCCCGGAAAAATCGAAACCTGGATTGTCCCGGGCGGCCCCGGAATCCGCGTCGACAGCCACGGTTTTGCCGGCTACCGGATACCGCCCTATTACGACTCAATGATCGCCAAATTTATCGCTTTCGGCAAGGACCGCCAGGAGGCCATCAGTGTCATGCTGCGGGCGCTCAAAGAAACCAGGATCGGCCCTATCAAGACGACGGTCGGCCTTCACGAGAAGATCCTGAACCGCCCCCGGTTCCGGCAGGGTGCCGTGGCGACGAATTTTATTGATACCCACCTGGGAGAAGGTAAAATAGAGCCTGTCGAGCAAAAGAAGGCTGTATAAACCCAAAATGAAAGTTTTTAACCTTTTCGTTCACTTATTCGCGATTTTGGCTTTCCTCACACTGGGGAGTTTGCTGATCATCGTCTCACTGCACATTCTCACGGTTGAGGACGCTGTATTCCAGCTTCAGGCCCTTTACGCGAGCCCCGCCCACTCTCTTCGAACGGGCCTTCTCGGCCTGTTTTTCATCATGGCGGGCCTCGTCTTTACGCGCCTGCTGATCAAGAAAAAGCGCCAGTCTGACGCGCTTGTTTACCAAAGTGAAATAGGCCCGATCGTCGTTTCCGTCACGGCGATCGAAGACACCGTCAAAAAAGTCATTAAACGTTTTCATCTTGTGAAGGATTGGCGCACGAAGGTTTTGATTCAAGGCAAGGAAGTCCAGATTATTCTTCGGCTTGTGCTGTGGTCGGGGGGGCGGATCCAGGAGCTTTTGCTGGAAATGCAGGAGCAGATCCGGTTACGGCTCTCGAAGATGCTGGGCCCTTCAAGCCGCCTTGAAATTACTTGTGATGTGCATCGCATCGAAGATCATGAACCTGATCTTCCCGAGATCGAACGCCAAGAAGCCGTTTCGGTTTAAGGGAAGGGAAATCCACGATTAGGAGAGGATGTCCATGGAGCGAATCGGCATTTTAACCGGCGGGGGAGATTGCCCCGGCCTTAATCCCGTCATCCGCGCGGTCGTGAAACGCGCATCCATAGAATCCTGGCAGGTTTTGGGGTTTCGCAACGGCTGGAGGGGGGTCGTGGAGGGGGAGTTCATCGTTCTTGATGACCAGTCGGTTTCCGGAATTCTTCCGAAGGGAGGCACGATTCTTGGGACTTCCCGGACCAATCCGTTTAAGAAATCCGGAGACCTTGAAAAGTTGAAGAGCACCATGACCAAGCATGAAATCAAAGCGCTGATTGCCATCGGCGGGGAGGATACTCTGGGCGCGGCCAATAAATTGAGCAAGGAAGGCGTGGCTGTGGTCGGGGTTCCGAAGACCATCGACAATGATCTTAATGCGACGGATTATACCTTTGGTTATGACACGGCCATTAATATTGCCATGGAATGCATCGATCGGCTGCACACAACCGCCGAATCGCACAACCGAGTAATTGTCGTTGAGATCATGGGCCGGCATGCCGGGTGGATTGCTCTTGAGTCCGGTCTTGCCGGAGGCGCGGATGTCATTCTTATCCCGGAAGTACCGGTCGATATCGATAAAGTTTGCGCGCTTATCAAGAAGCGCCACAGCCGGGGCAAGACCTTTAGTATCGTGGCGGTGGCCGAAGGTGCGGTTTTGAAAGATCAGGGAGTGGTCGCCGAGCAGAAGCTTGATCAATTCGGCCATGTTCGCCTCGGCGGTGTCGGACAGGTCATCGGAGAGCTGATCGAAAAAAAGACCGGTTTTGAAACCCGTGTGACGGTGCTTGGCCATATTCAGCGCGGAGGATCCCCCACCGCTTTTGACCGGGTGCTTGGCACACGGTTTGGCGTGAAAGCCGTAGAGCTCGTCAAAGAGGGAAAGTTTGGCAACATGGTCAGTTTGCAGGGGCGCAACATTGTCGCGGTCCCTCTTGAAGCGGCGGTCGATAAGCTTAAAACCGTTCCGGTGGACTACTATCAGCTCGCCGAAATTTTCTTCGGATAGCCGATGAAAAGCGATTTCGAGGAAATCCTCAAAGAGCATAAGCAAGCCTTTGATCACAGCTTCACCTCTGAACAGATCGGTGTCCTCGAAAAAATC
>JAHFHI010000156.1 GCA_023246995.1 Candidatus Omnitrophota bacterium | reverse complement strand
CGTGCCGTATCTCGCCGGCCTTTTTTTGGATGAACGCCGGAGAGCCGTGGGCGAGAGCCAGAAAAATTATGCCAAAGCCCAAATTAAGCACGGCAAAAGAATGAAGGCGCCCGTATGGGGCTGGGCGTCTTCCACGACACCCTCGGGGCGCTACCTTTCCTATGGGGAGATGCGCGATGAAATCGTTACGCCCTATGCCTCGCTTCTTGCCGCGCTTTATTTTCGCAAAGACGCCTACGGAAATTTAAAAAAATTGGAAACTTTCCCAGGCATGCGCGGAGAGTACGGTTTTAAAGATTCCCTCAACTGGCAAACCGGCGAAACCGCCCGTCAATGGTTCACGCCGAGCCAGGGCATGGCTTTTCTTTCTCTGGCCAATATCCTTTTTGACGGGATTGTCTGGAAGAGTTTTGCCGCCGATGAAACCGTGCAGAACGGTTTGGCGGAAATTTCCGGTCGCTCTAAGTAATTTCCTGGATGTCGTAGGGAAGTTCCAACGAAAATTTTCGGGCCAGCCGGTTGATTTCGAGCACCGCTTTGGGGTCCGGGCCCTTGAGCACCATTTCCCCGATCAGATGATAGGCCTTGCTAAAGGCCCAGAACCTGGCGATATCGCGGGTGCCGGTGGGTTCACCGGGTAGCGGGCCCGAAAAAACAAGCTCCTTGGTTTTCCCGGCGATTTCTCCGAGCAGGCGCATGGAAAATTCCTTTTCATCCCCGAATTTCCCGTAGAGCATGAAGACCGCGTCACGGTAGAGATCCGGAAGACTTTTCGGGAAGGCTTCACTTTCATCGAAGGGCGTGAGCTGGTAGCGGATCTTGGTCAGAACGGGGTTGCGGATCTTATCCGTGAAGGCGCTCAGGCGTTCCCGGATTTCGGAATTAAGATGGGCGTATTCAGACCATCCCCGGTTGGTATACGCCAGGAAATCAAGCAGGAAGCGGTTGACAAGCGGCCCGCCGCCGAAAGTAAAGACCGGGCGTGAAAGATTGTTGCGGCGCGTAATCTCCGAGATCAGCCTTGCCGGAGAGACCTCCCCGCGGGTCGGTCTCCCGTCACTTAAAAGAAAAATATAAGAAGGGTGCATCATCGCGGGTTTTTGGATGGAATCGCCGAAAGCCGAGTAGATATTCGTGGCCTTGGTGGGGCGTATGCGTTCAAGAAATCCGGTCACGCTCGTAAGATAATGGGGATCCGGCGGCACGGAGTCCAGAGCAAAAGGGATGATCTTGTCTTTAAAGACGTAAATGTTAAAGCGGTCTCCGGGGTTGAGATTTTGCAGGGCGTGGCGGATGCCTTCCTTGAAGGCGAAAAGGCGCCTTGCGTTGATGCTAAGGGAGGCGTCCACAAGAAAGATGATTTCCTTGGGCATGACCTCAAGATGCTCAACCTGGTTGGAAGGGTGAATCTGAATTTGAAAATAGCCCTGACCGTCTTCGGGGTCGCGGTAGGTCACGATATGGGTATTTAAAAAAGGATCGAGCGATTCCCGGCCCGCTTCATACTGAAAATCGGAAACCGGAGAAGAGCCTTGAGCCGCCTGGTTGGAAGCCGGGAGCGGAGCCGCGATACCGGCTTCCTGACCCGGAAGCGGCTGATCCTCGGAAATTTTTGTGGGTGTGAAAGCCGGCATGGCGTTTAAAAATTCTCTCGGAATCCGGATCGCGGAGGCCTCGGCGTTTAAGTCCTCCTCACCTTCCAGAAACAGGGTCGACGAAGGCTGGGGGCCGGTTTTGGGAATTTCCCTTCGGGCGATGGTGATTTTTCCCTTCAGGCTATCGATCACTTTTTTTTTCGGAAGGCATCTCCGGCAGGGCCGAATCCGGTTCACTGTCTGTGATTTCCATCGGAGAACCGAGGGACAGCTCTGCGGGCGGAGCGCTGATTTGGGAAACCGCCGGGGCCGCCTTTAGCAGCCCGGGGATGTTTCGGCTCGGATTTTGAAATTTCAACTGCTCGGCGTTGAAAACTTGCCCGGCAGTCATCCCGGCGCCTCCTCCCGGATTTAAAGGCCGGGGTTTGGCGTAATCCACGGATTTGCCCACCCGGAAGATCTTCGCGGTCTTAAGAGGTGTTCCGTTGGCTCCCGGCATCCAAATAAAAAAGGACCAGGCAAGAATGACTCCGTGCAGGAAAAATGAAACCAGGGCCGAGTAAAGCCAAGCCCGCTTTTCTTTCATGGGGCAGGGGCCGCTGTTTTGGGTTTATTCAGCCGTTCGCCGGCCCGGGCGGCCAGGGGATGACCTTTGAAGCGATCAAGCAGTTCTTGATAGGCATTGCGGGCTTCTTCAGGCCTCGCGGCTTTCTCAAAAGCCTCTCCGGCCTTGAAAAGCGCGTCCGGAACGGTTTCGGGATCTTCATAGAGGATCCCGATGGAAAGGTAAGTCTTGGCCGCTTCAAGAAAGGCGCCCTTCTGGGCATAAGTGTCGGCAAGCAGCATGCGCGCCCGGACGCTTGCGGCCAGGTCGTCGCTTGAGTCCTTGAGAAGTTCCTCCAAAATAAAAACAGCGTCGTCGAATTTTTGGAGCGCGCAAAAGGCCCGCGCTTTTCCGAGGCTGGCCCGTACCGCAAAACGTTCTCCGGCCGCGAGGCTTTTATCAAAGCGGGGAAGGGCCGCCCCGGGGTTATTTTTTATGAGCTCGGCTTCGGCTCTATAATATTCGATCTCATGAACGAACTTGGGGGAATCTTTCCGGTTTGCAAACTGATCCATCAGTAAAATTATTTCATCCGCTTTTTTCTGTTTTAATTGTTCTTCCGCCATCCAGAAAAAAACTTCCGGCGTGAGGCCCAAGGCCGGAAAGCGTTTCAAAAAAGCCCGGTAGAGGGCCATGGCATCCTCGTAGCGTTCGAGCTGGATGTAGGCAAAGGCCGCGTTTTTGAGAAACGCTTTCAGCATTTTTTTGCTCAAAAGCTCCTCCCGCACTTGAACGTAATAGCTCACGGCCTCCTTAAGAGAACCTTCAAACTGGCAGGTTAGGCCGAGAAAAAAGAGGGCCTCCTGTTTTTGCGCGTCGTCCGGGGCCCGGGTTGCCAGAAATTCCTGAAAAGTCTGGCGGGCCTTGGGATAGTCCTTGGTTTTTAAGTAAAGCGAGGCAAGCTGCCAGTGCACATCCGCGGCGTAAGGGCTTCCCGGATAGTCTTTCAGAAAGGCGGCGGCGTTTTGGAGCGCGCCCTCCAGGTTGCCCGTTTGAATTTTAAGAACCATCCGGTTTTTGGCGGTTTCTTCGGCAAGAGGATGGGCCGGGTAGCGGTGCAGAAATTCGGAGAAGCAGTCGTGCGCGGCTTGAAGATTTTTATTGGACAATTCGGCGTAGGCCTGGCTTAAAAGGGCCTTGGGAGCGTACTCGGAATTCGGGTGCTGGCGGAGGATTTCCGCCAGCGTGTTACTTCCGAGGTCAGCGCGTCCGGAAGCTTTGAGAATTTCATATTTGAGGTAAAGCCAGCGATCCTGAAAAAAATTCCGTTTGGGATTCATGGCCTCAAGAGCGATAAGCGCCTGCCCCGTTTGGGCGCTTGCAAGGAGTGTTTCGAGTTTATAGATTTCAGCCTTTTCACGCTCTTTGGGCGAAAGCCCGGCCCCGGCAAGGGCCTCCGCAAGCAGTTTGAGGGCTTCCGGATAGCGCTTGAGCTGAACCAGGGCTTCAGCCATAAGCCATTTACTGAAAGCCTGCGCAAAAGCCTCCGTAGGAAGTCCTCTTTGGCCTTCGCTAAGGAGATCTTCGAAGCGCCTCAATTTGTGAAGGGTGTTTAATTTCCCGCTAAGTGCGTCCTGGGCCGCCTTGGCGGCGGGATCCAGATCATAGGCTTTTGAGAAGTAAGAAAGGGCTTGGTCCAATTCCTGGCGGGCAAATGCCGTGCGGCCGAGCCCTAGAGAGGCAAGCTGCCGGATGTCCGCGCTTTGGGCGTTCAGGGCTTTTTGAAAATAAAGCGCTGCATTCTTGAAGTTTTTATTTTTTAAGTTTATTTCCCCCAGGTAATAATGCGCCAAACCGCCAAGCTCTTCCCCGACGGGGGCGTTTAGCAGCGCCTGTAAGTGTTTTGCAGCAAGGCCGCGTTTGTCTTTTTCAAGGAAGATTTTTGCCGCGAAAAAATGCGCGGGGGAACTTATCGAGGCATCTGTTTTTTGTGAAAGGGCTTGGAAGCGGCGCAAGGCTTCGTTCCGGTGTCCCGTCTCAAGGAGGATTTCGCCCATTCTAAGCCCGGCGCTTCCGTTTTGGGGGTGCTCGGGGAAATGCTGAAGAAAATCCGCGTAAGAGGCCGCGGCTTCGTCATAGCGTTTTAAGTGAAAAAGAGATTCGGCCAGGCCGAAAAGGCTCCCGGCCTTGCGCGGATGCTCCGGGTATTCCTCCAGAAGTTTGCGGTATTCGCCGACCGCGAGATCGTAGAGGTTGCGGGCAAAGAGGCCGTCTGCAAAATCAAAGCGCTCGGAGCCGTCCCGGTTTGAACCGGTTTCCGGCGCGGGGGCCTCTTTCCCGGCCGTATTTTGCGCGTAGACGGAACCGCTATGGGAGGCCGGGGACGCGGCGCTCCAGAGCAGGGCCGCGAGGGCCAGAAACCGCGTTAATCTTCTTTGA
>JAHFHI010000155.1 GCA_023246995.1 Candidatus Omnitrophota bacterium | reverse complement strand
AAAAGGCTCGCTTAAAAATAGAGATGGAAGCCGAAAAAGCCCGCCTAAACGAGCTCGAGGCCGCATTTAAAAAGCTTCAACTGCGGCAGAAGGAAAAAGAAGGCGAGCTTGCCCAGAAGGAGCAAAACATTAAGAAGTTCGAAGGCCAGCTGGCCCAGGTCAAAACCAACAAGGAGTATAGCGCCATTCAGCAGGAAATAGGCGCTCTTAAGGCCGATAACTCGCTTCTCGAAGAGGATATCTTGAAAGCTTTCGACGAAGTTGAGACCGCCGAGAAAGACGTCAAGCAGGAGCGCGAGCGTTTAAAAGAGGTGGAGAAGGCTTACCAGCTGAAAGAAAATGAGCTGAACCAAACCGAAAAAGCCATGATTCAGAAGGCCGAGGAAATGAGAAACCTGCGTAAGGAAATGATCCAGCAGGTCGCCCCGGACGTGCGCAGCCTCTATGACCTTATCGTTCAAAAAAAACACGGGCTCGCTTTGGTCAAAGTGGAAGGCGAGACCTGCGGCGCCTGCCAGCTCCAGCTCCGGCCGCAGCTCATCAACGAAATCCGCATGGCTCAAGCCCTCATTATCTGCGAAAACTGCTCACGAATTCTCTATTTTGAGGAGTAAGTTACCCCCTTCTTTTTTCCCTGCCTTGCCCCCGGTTTGATGCCCCTGTTGTAGATCGGAAAGCCGCTTTTTCCTGAAAACTCACTATTCCCCCCCACTTCAGCCCATTTCATAAGCCGCATTTGTTTATCCACAGGTAGGGGATGCCCTTCTTTTAAGACGCAAGATATAGGCACTGTTCTTTCCCGCGTGTTTATGCTGAAAAAAGTTTGACAGAGTATTTACTTAAGAATATACTCCTGCCGATAATAAAGTGGCAGAAAGTGGTGGAATGTGGTAAACCCCAAAAGGCCTTAAATGTTCTACGGTGAATACGAACATACCCTCGATAGCAAAGGCCGCGTGATCATCCCCGCGAAGTTCCGCGAGATTTTTAAAGAGCACTATGTTGAGCGTTTTTTTATTACCCGGGGCCTTGACCAGTGCCTTTTTGTGTTTACCGAGGAAGCCTGGAAGAACCAGGAAAAAAAGTTCCGGGAGCTGCCTTTTACCAAAACCGAAGCCCGGCAGTTCAACCGGCTTTATTTCTCCGGCGCCTGTGAGGTGATCGCTGACAAACAGGGCCGGGTGCTGATTCCAGACTATCTCAAGTCTTATGCCGCCATCCAGGTGGACGTTGTCATCATCGGAGTTTCAGACCGCATGGAAATTTGGGCCAAGGACAAGTGGAAAGAGTTTTTTGATACCAACAAAGGCAATTTTGAGTCGTTAGCGGAAAAGTTAATAACCGAATAATAAGCGAAGGGGGAACTATGGCGTATCGTTCGAGGAGCAGCATGGGCGTGGAAATCTTGAGATTTCATGGGGATTTGGATGCCCTTGAAATGATCAAGATCAAGAAGCGTTTGACGGGGCTTCTCAATAAGAATCACAAAAAGCTCGCCCTTGATCTGGCGCGCACCCGGCGTGTGGAGCTTGCCGGGCTTGGGATTCTTGTCGACCGGCTGATCAAAATCCGCGCTCAAAAAGGGGATATCAAGCTTTTTAATATACGCCCGGAAGTGGCGGAGACCTTCCGGATGATCGGCGTCGGGGATCTGATGCAGTCCTTTCGCTCCGAGGAAGAAGCTGTCCGAAGCTTTGCGGCATAACCCCGTTTTATTGGAGGAGGCATTGCGATTTCTCGATCTTAAACCCGGGAAAGTTGCAATCGATGGTACAATGGGTAGTGGTGGGCACAGCATGGAGATACTAAAAGAGGTGGGGCCACAGGGAAAGCTGATTGGCCTTGATCAGGACCCTGATGCGCTTGCCCGTTGCGAGGAGCAGTTCCGGAATTATCCGAACGTATCCTTGCATCACGAAAATTTTGAAAATATCGACCGGGTGCTTGACGCGATCAAGATTGATAAGGTAGACGCCGTATTATTAGATGTGGGATTTTCCTCTGACCAAGTTGAGACGAGCGAAAGGGGTTTTAGTTTTGAGCGGCCGGGCCCCTTGGATATGCGCATGGATCCTCGGATGTCGGTAACGGCGGCGGATCTTATCAGCCATCTTTCCGAAGGAGAGCTTGTCGACATTTTTAGAAATTGGGGCGGAGAACCGCGCGCTCGATTATTTGCGCGTGCCATTGTGCGCAGCCGTCAAACGGCTCGAATTCAAACCACCGACAGTCTCGTACGGGTTCTTTTTGGAGCCATGGGAATCAAAGCAGGCAAGTCGCTTGAACGCCCGGGATGGGCACGGCGTCATCCGGCGACCCGTGTTTTTCAAGCCCTCCGCATCGCCGTCAACCGCGAACTGGAAGTCCTCGCTCTCGGTCTTGAGCGTTTTTGGAGACGCCTCGCCAAAGGCGGACGTCTTGTGGTGATCAGTTTTCATTCTCTTGAAGACCGCATTGTTAAGAATCAATTTCGCGAATGGGTTAAAGCCGGAGAGGCTCTGGCCCTCACCAAAAAACCGGTTGTGGCCGGCGCGCAAGAAATGGATATGAATCCGAGAGCCCGCAGCGCCAAGTTGCGTGCCGTGGAGAAGGCCGCATGAACGGTTTAGGGAAAACCATCCTAAGTCTTGGTTTCGCCGTCGGGCTGCTCCTTCTTTATGTGCACGAGCAGGTGGCGCTTTTTGATGTTTCCTATGCCATGCAGGCACGCTCGGAGAAATTAACGCGTCTGTCCGAAGAATACCGGCGTCTTCGATTTGAAGTGGATCAATTAAAAGCCCCGCGGCTGCTCGATGAAAAGATGAAGCAGCTTTCCCTCGGACTCACACTTCCCCAGGAGATCCGGGTGGTCCGCGTCGCTTTGCCCGAAATGGAAAGGCCTCTTACCCGTGCCGCGATTCAACCCATGTCCGCCCGCATCAGTGATTTTCTGGGCAAATGGGTCGACATTGCCCAGGCTAAAACAGACGAGTGATGCGCTCCGCCATTTCCGGACGCCGACTTTGGACCCTTCACCTTATTATCACGGTTCTTTTTTTGATCGTGACCTATCAGCTTTTTCAGCTGATGCTGATTCGCCGCCCCGCGCTTTTGGAGCTTGCCGCCAAGCAGCACGGCCTAAGGATCGCGATCCCACCTTTGAGGGGCCAAATCCTGGACCGAAACTCCAAAGAGCTTGCCACCAATCTTAAAATTCCTTCGGTTTATGCCGTTCCGCGGGTGCTTCCTAAAGCTGAAATCGAGCCGTTAGCGCGCAAACTGCAGAGTATTTTGGGGCTTAGCCCTGAATTCCTCCGCAACCGCCTGTCTCGGGACAAAGCCTTCATTTGGCTCAAGCGCAAAGTGGAGCCTGAAGAGGCTCTTCAAATCGAGCAGCTGAAATCTCCGGCGCTTGGGATTATCAAAGAGTACAAGCGCCTTTACCCGCAGGGCGATCTTTTAGCGCATATCATCGGTTTTACCAATGTGGACAGTCAGGGGCTTGAGGGGCTTGAGCTTTATCTTAGCCGAGATCTTCAGGGCCGGCCGGGCTCACGGTTGACCAAGCGGGATGCCTTTGGCCGGGAAATTCGCGCTTTTGAGATCCGTCAAATTCCGGCTGTCGACGGCCACAGCGTGACCCTGACGGTTGATCAGTATCTTCAATATTTAACCGAAGACGCTCTTGAAAAGGCTTTTAAGACGTGGAAGGCTCTCGGGGCCACGGCCATTTTGATGGAAGCCAAAACAGGCAAAATCCTTGCGATGGCCAGCCGGCCGACCTTTGATCCCAACCGGTACTCGCAAGCGGAGCCCGCTTCCCGGCGCAATCGCGCCATTACCGATATGTACGAGCCGGGTTCTGTTTTTAAGATTGTCGCGGCGAGCGCAGTTTTAAACGAAAATAAAGTGACCCCGCAGGACACTTTTGACTGCGAACAGGGCGCTTGGGATTACGGAAGCCGGGTGCTTCACGATGTCCATCCCTACGGCAGGCTCTCCTTCGAAGACGTTATCGTGAAGTCGAGCAACATCGGGACCGTCAAAATCGCCCAGCGCCTTGACCCCGAGACTTTGCACGCCTACATACGCGGTTTTGGATTTGGCGTGCCGACGGGAATTGATTTGCCGGGCGAGGCAAGCGGTTACGTAAGGCCTCCCAAAGAGTGGTCGGCTACTTCTCCTTATAATATTCCGATCGGCCAAGAGGTCATGGTGACGGCCCTTCACATGACGGCAGCCATGGCGGTCATTGCTAACGGCGGGGAGCTTGTAAAACCGTACATCATTTCGCGCATCACCGATCAGGCTGGGGTGGTGCTCCAGGAAAAAAAGCCGGTGATCAAACGCCGGGTGATTCGCCCCGAGGTGGCTGAAACCATGCGCCGTATTCTGGTGCGGGCCGTCGAAGAGGGGACGGGGAAGAGCGCCCGGATCAAGGGCATTACGGTCGGCGGCAAGACGGGCACGGCGCAAAAGGTTTTGCCTAACGGTCGGGGATATTCCCACAGCAATTTTATGGCGTCTTTTATCGGATTCGCTCCCGCCGAAGATCCCCAGTACGTGATGGGCGTGGTCCTGGATGATCCAAGACCCATGTAT
>JAHFHI010000154.1 GCA_023246995.1 Candidatus Omnitrophota bacterium | reverse complement strand
ATTCAAGCCGCGGGAAGATGCTATGTACCACTACCTCACAGGACGGTTGATTGAAAAAAATCCGACCTCGCTTGTCGTCGAGACGGGCGGGATCGGTTACCAGGTTTTGATCCCGGTCTCGACTTTCGCGGCGCTTCCCGAAGTCTCTCAAACCATCCGCATTCTGACGCATTTCGTGGTGCGCGAGGACGCGCAGGCCCTTTATGGATTTTTAACCGAGGGGGAGCGCGTTTTTTTTAGACTTCTTCTTTCGGTTTCCGGGATCGGCCCGAAAAGCGCGCTCACCGTGCTTTCGGGGATGCCGCTTCAGGAGCTCAAAAAAGCCATTGTCGACGGTAACGTCGTGCTGCTTACGGGAATTCCGGGAATCGGACGCAAGACCGCCGAACGGCTTGTGATTGAACTGCGGGAAAAAATTCTGACCGAGAAGCCGCATGCCGGGGCAGGCTCTTCGCTTGAAAGCATGCAGGCCCATAGTGAAATTGTGGAGGATTCGCTGCGGGCGCTTGTCGAGCTTGGCTACAGGCGCCCGAGCGCCCAGCAGGCCGTTCAAAAAGCACTCAAAGGGTTTGAGAAGGGAAGTCTTAATGTTTCCGATCTTATCCGTGCTTCACTGAAGCATATCTAGGGAGAAATCAGGTGTCCGAGGAAAGATTGATAGGGCAGGAGAAACGCAGCGAGGACCAGGACTGGGAGCTTACGCTGCGTCCGCTTAGCCTAGAAGAATTTATCGGCCAAAGCAAGCTCAAGGAAAATCTTAGGATTTTTATCGACGCGGCCCGGGCCCGGAGGGAAGCTCTTGATCACGTTCTTTTTTTTGGGCCCCCGGGGCTTGGAAAAACCACGCTTGCCCATATTATGGCGCGTGAAATGGGCGCGAATCTTCGCGCCACGTCGGGGCCGGTGCTTGAGCGGGCCGGAGACCTCGCCGGGGTGCTGACCAGTCTTGAGCCCGGAGACCTTCTTTTTATCGATGAGATCCACCGGATTTCCCATGTGGTCGAGGAATATCTCTATCCGGCCATGGAAGATTTTTCGATTGATATTATGATCGACAAGGGCCCGAACGCGCGCTCGGTCAAAATTAATATTCCCCGTTTTACGCTGGTGGGCGCCACCACGCGAAGCGGGCTTCTGACCGCCCCTTTACGCTCCCGCTTTGGCATTATCGAACGGCTTAACTATTATGACCAAACAGAACTGGCCGCCGTGATTGACCGTTCCAGCCGTATCCTCAAAATGGATACGGACGCGCCCGGAAGCCTTGAGATCGCGCGCCGCTCGAGGGGCACGCCCCGGATCGCGAATCGTCTTCTGCGCCGGGTGCGTGATTTCGCCCAGGTCCGCGCCGAAGGCCGGGTCACCCAGGAAGTGGCAGACCGCGCGCTTCAAATGCTGGATGTCGATCATGAGGGCCTTGACCCTATGGACAAGCGCATCCTCGAGTATGTTCTTTATCAGTGCGAGGGCGGCCCGATCGGTATTTCAAATCTCGCGGTGGGGGTGGGCGAAGACGCGGAAACGATTGAGGAAATTTACGAGCCCTATTTGATTCAGCAGGGTTTTTTGAAGCGCACGCCTTCAGGCCGCATGCTTACCCCGAAGGCTTATGAACATTTTAACCAGAAACCTCCCCGGAGCATTTCAAGCGGCGGACTTTTCGAGGCTTAGCTTGTATTGAATGATTTCTCAAAGACTCTTATTTTTTTCGGAGTGGTTTTGATTGCCGCGGGACTCTTGGCCGCGGTCTTCGGAAAAATTCCCGGGTTGGGCAGGCTTCCCGGGGATATCTATATCCGGAAAGGAAATTTCATGTTTTATTTTCCGCTGGCCACGAGCCTGGTTTTGAGTCTTGTGCTGACGCTTGCCTTCAGCCTTTTTGGGAGAAAATAGGCCGCGCGATGCCTTCTTTGATCGAATCTCTTAACGTCATCTGGCGCCCGGCCCTCGAGATTTTCTTCATCTGGGCGCTCATTTATTATCTGATCCGCTTTCTCCAGGGCACGCGCGCGCTTCAGGTCTTGATGGGTTTGATCATTCTGGCGGTGGTTTTTAATATCGCCAAAATGCTGAAGCTGAACATCATCAACTGGGTTTTGACCAAGCTTTTCGCGGTCGGGGTCGTGGCCTTCCTGATTATTTTCCAACCCGAACTGCGCAGGGCCCTGGCCCGGATCGGGCAGAATACCCTGGCCGGGGGTTTCCTTAAAAAAGGCGGCACGGTCGATGAGTTGATTCAGGCCTGCGAACATTTCTCGCGCCAAAAAATCGGGGCTTTGATCGCCATCGAACGCGAAGTCGGCCTTAAAAATTATATCGAAAGCGGCATGGTACTTGACGCCAAAATCACGACGGAACTTTTGATCGCGCTCTTCAGCCCCAACACGCCGACCCATGACGGGGCGGTGATCGTGCAGGGAGACCGGGTCGCGAGCTGCGGCTCGCTTTTCCCCTTGAGCCAGAACACCGATCTGGCGCGCTCGCTCGGGACAAGGCACCGGGCGGCACTCGGCCTTTCGGAAGAAACCGATGCCGTATGCGTGGTGGTCTCCGAAGAGACCGGAAATATTTCAGTGGCCGTTTACGGTAAGCTCACCCGCGCCCTTGACGCCGAGGGCCTGCGGCGGCTTATGGCGACCCTTTTTAAACCGGCTGAAACGAAAACTTCGATTAAGGATTTTTTGGAAAAAAACTGGAGAATTTTCCGGGGCGGCGGGGAAAAATTCCCCGCCTGAAAAACTCAAGGACGAACGGGACTTCGATGCTTGATTGGATAGGCCGCAACTGGGCGCTTAAACTTGTTTCCCTGATTCTCGCCATCGGCCTTTGGTATTACGCCGTGGGCGAAGAAGGCATGCAGGTAACCCGCCACATACCGCTTGAAATTGAGGTGGCAAGCAAGCAGATGAGTCTTCTGCACGCCTCCGCCGAGACCGTGCAGGTCACGTTTATGGTCCCGCGGGCCCTCGTGGCGGATTTGAGCGGTGAGAAGGTCCGGCTCCTGCATCGCATCAAAGAAGACGTGAACAAAGCCGGGGAATACTCCTTTCGCCTCGAGCCCCGCGAAATTCGCATTCAAACCCCGCAGGTTCACGTCCTTAAAATAGATCCCGAGGTGGTCCAGGTCACGCTCGACGAGCTGATCGTCAAGAAGGTGCCGGTTTCCGCCAATCTTGAAGGGGACCCCGCCTATGGCTACCAGATTGCAAGCGATCATATCGAGCTCAATCCGAACGCGGTTTTGCTTGAGGGCCCAAAGGGTCAGCTTGAAAAACTGGAGGCGGTCAAGACCGAAAAGATCGATTTGGTCGGCCGCGTGAGATCTTTTCGCAGAACCATGCCGCTTCAAGTCCCTCCCAATATTAGGCTTCTGGGCGAAAGCCTGATCGATGTTTATGTCCCGATTCAGGAACAGTATGAGGAAAAAACTTTGGAAGGCCTGAAGGTCAAAGCCGCCAGGTCTCTTGATTCGAAGGAGAAAATCGAGCTTCACCCCGACACGGTAAATTTTGTTTTGAAAGGGCCGAGGCCGGCGCTCGAAAAACTTTCAGGGGATCAAATCCTCGTTTTTGTGGAAACCGAAGGGCTTCTGGAAGGCGAGCATGAACTTGAGGTGCGCGCGACACTCCCTGAAAAAGTTGTCTTTAAGGACGGCAAACCGCCAAGCGTCAAAGTGCTTGTCAAAAAATGACGGTCCGCCGCATTTTAAAACTCGGGGTGAATATCGATCATGTGGCCACGCTCCGGCAGGCCCGGCGGGAGGGTTTCCCCGATCCGGCGCTTGCGGCGCGCGAAGCCGAACTCGGGGGGGCTGAGAGCATTACCCTTCATTTGCGTGAGGACAGGCGCCACATTCAGGATAGCGACCTCCCGCGGGTCCGGCATGCGACCCGGCTTCCGATTAATCTCGAGATGGCCATGCATCCGGAAATCGCCCGCATCGCGCTTCGATTTCGTCCCGAAAAAATCTGCATCGTGCCCGAGCGCCGCGCCGAAGTCACGACCGAGGGCGGTCTGGATGTGATCGCCAAGGCCGGAGTGCTCCGAAAGTGGGTTCCGAAATTTTCTGCCAAAGCCATTGAGGTAAGTCTTTTTATTGATCCCGATCCGGCGCAAGTCAAGGCCTCGGCTCAAGCGGGGGCCAGGGCGGTTGAGCTGCATACCGGCGCTTATGCCAACGCGCAGAGCGCAAAAAAACGCCGGGCCGAACTCACGCGCATTCGCCGGGCCGCGGTTTTGGGCCGGAGACTTGGCCTGAAAGTCCATGCCGGCCACGGCCTGGATTATGAGAACGTCCGCCCGATTGCAGGCATTCCCGAAATCGAAGAGCTCAATATCGGTTTTTCTATCGTGAGCCGCGCGCTTTTTACCGGCCTGCGCGAGGCGGTTTCCCAGATGAAGAGGCTTCTTAAATTCCGATGACAGTACGGGAGGAAATTCGGCGCCGGCTTCGACCCCGGCCCCGGAGTTCTCACAAGGGCGACTACGGCAGGGTTTTTATTCTGGCCGGTTCCCAGGGCCTGGCCGGGGCCGCGCATCTGGCGGCCATGGGCGCGCTAAGGATGGGCGCGGGGCTTGTCAC
>JAHFHI010000153.1 GCA_023246995.1 Candidatus Omnitrophota bacterium | reverse complement strand
CGGCCAGCGTTTCCCTGCGCATCAACCCGGCCGTAGACCCGAAAACCCATGACCACATCGCGACCGGTAAGGCCGAGAGCAAATTCGGAATGGACCTCGACACCGCGAGGGGCGTTTTTTTAAAGCGCGGGAGGTATCCCGGCCTTTCGATCTGCGCGCTCCACGTGCATATCGGTTCCCAGATCGTGAGCGGAAAACCCTTTATTGAAGCCTTCGGCAAGGTTCTCGCTTTTATCGATGAACTCGAGAAAAAGAAAATAAAAATTCAGTATTTGAACTTGGGCGGCGGACTCGGGGTGATCTACAGCGGCGAGAACCCCCAGACGGCGGATGCTTTTGCCAAAAACATCCTCCCGCTTTTCAAGGGGCGAAAATTCCGTTTGATCTTCGAGCCGGGCCGGTTTATTTCCGCCAACGCCGGCATCCTGGTAAGCGAGGTCCTTTATATCAAACAGACCAAACTCAAAAATTTTGCCATCGTGGATGCGGGCATGAATGACCTCATACGCCCGACGCTTTATCATGCCCACCATGAAGTCTGGCCCCTTTTAAGAAAACCCACCGCTTCAAAATGGGTTTATGACGTGGTCGGTCCGATTTGTGAAAGCGGGGATTTTTTGGCCAAAGACCGGCACCTCCAGGAGCTTAAACCCGGAGACCGGATCGCGCTCATGACGGCCGGGGCTTACGGTTTTGTGATGGCTTCCAATTATAATTCCCGCCCCAGGCCCTGTGAAGTCCTGGTGCACGGCAAAGAATTTTTTGTTGTCCGAAAACGTGAAAATTATGCCCGGCTGATCGAGGGGGAAGAGATCCCGGCCTTCCTTGCGGGCGCCGCCCGCTGAATAATTTTAAAACCACCGTGCGGCGCTCAAGCTTAGCGGGAGCTCGGCGTATTCTTTTATTTTCCGTTCTTTTCTTGATGCCTCATGCCGCTCCTCTTGAAGCCGCCCGCGTGCGCGTCGTCGCTTTAGGGGATTCCACGACCGCGGGGACGCCTGGTTTTAGGTCTCCGCTTGAAGCCCCGCCCGCCGGCTCCGGCAACCCGGAGAGCCAGTATGGCTACTGGATCGAGAAAAAGCATCCCGAGTGGAAAATTTTGAACCGGGGTGTGAACGGCGAGACGAGCGGCCGGATCCTCGCCCGTTTTGAACGGGATGTTCTAGCGGCCAAGCCGCGGGCGCTTGTCGTGCTCGCGGGGGTGAATGATCTTTATCAGGGACTCGCCGAAGAAATTTTGAGACGAAATCTGGACGCGATCTATGAAAAAGCGGCCCGCGCCGGAATTCCCGTGGTGGCCTGCTCGATCCTTCCTTACAATATTGAGACTTCCGAGGTGCGCCAAAAGATGAACCGGATGAACGATTGGATCCGCGCGGAGGCCGCGAGCCGGGGCATGGTTTTTTGCGATACCGCGCGCGCGGTTGAGGGATCGCCCGGAATGCTCGCCGGCACCCCGGACGGGCTTCATCCGGATGTTTCGGGCTACCGGAAAATGGGGGAAGTCATCACCCCGGCGCTCGAACAAATTTTAAAATCCCGGAAACGGGCAAAGCGGCCATGAATATTTCAGGATGCTTTGCTGATTTGGAAAAACGTCTCAAAGCCCATGTGGAACTTTTAGCCGGAGAAATCGGGGAACGCAATCTTGCTCATCCGGCGAGTTACGACAGGGCCGAAAACGCGATCCGAAAAATCTGGACGGAATCGGGTTTCACGGTCAGTGAGCAGCCAATTCACGCCCCAAACCGCGTCTGCCGGAATCTTTGGGTGGATCTTCCCGGAGTTTTGGCTTCGCAAAAGGACGAAATCCTGCTTCTCGGGGCTCACTACGACTCCGTAGAAGGATCTCCGGGCGCCAACGATAACGCGAGCGGGGTGGCGCTTCTTCTCGAGCTTTCGCGGAGCTTGGCCGCCTCAAAGCCCAAGCGCACCATCCGCTTTGCGGCTTTTGCCAACGAAGAGGCTCCTTATTTTGGAACTTCCTCCATGGGCAGCCGGGTCTATGCGCGCCAAGCCGCGGCGTGTAAAGAAAAGATCCTGCTTATGGTGTCCCTGGAAACCCTCGGCTATTACAGCCAAAAGCCCGGAAGTCAGGCTTATCCGCCTTTTTTGAAATATTTTTATCCGGACCGGGGAAATTTCGCGGCGATTGTGGGAGACATGGCTTCGGCGGCATGGGTGAATCGGTTTAAGAATTTTTTTAAGGAAGCCTCGGATTTTCCCGTCGAGGCTTTAAGCGCGCCCCGCGCCGTGCCGGGCGTGGACTGGTCGGACCAGGCGCCTTTCTGGGACCAGGGCTACAAGGCCGTCATGATCACCGATACCGCGCCCTACCGCTATCCTTTTTATCATACTCCCGAAGACACTCCGGAGAAACTCGCCTATCCGGAATTCGCCCGGGTTGGCGCGGCGATAGGCGCGGTCATTTCAAAAATAGCTTGCCTTTAATCCCCCGATATTTAAGATCACTAAAAAATAGGAATTCGGGAGTTTCCAAAATGAAGCTTAGAAACTTTTTTGTACCGGTGCTGCTCGGCCTCTTTTCGGGATGCGCGGTGATTGAGCCTTACATCCAGGAGTTCAACGTGGTCCCCGTGGCCCAGGAGGTTGAAATAGGGCGCCAGATGGCTTCCGAAGTGGCCCGGCAGATGGTCGTGATCGAAAATCCCTCGCTTACGGGTCCCTTGCGCAGCATGGGCAACCGGCTGGTAAGCGCGCTTCCGAGGCGGGATTTTGACTATCAGTTTTTTGTGGTTCAGGATGCTTCGCCCAACGCGTTTACGATTCCCGGGGGATCCATCTACGTTCACACCGGGCTTCTTAATTTCGTGAGTGACGCAAGCGAGCTCGCGGGCGTTTTGGGGCATGAAATCGGGCACGCCTATGAGAGGCATCCGGCCCGGAGCATTTCGCGCGCCTACGGCGTCGATAGGCTCTCCAGCCGGATCCTTAACAAAGAACCCGGCCAATTGACAAAGCTTGTCCTCGAGATGGCCAAAGGCGGGCTCCTTTCCCGCTACGGCCGCGAGGACGAACGCCGTGCCGATGATATCGGCCATGAGCTTTTGCGCCGCTCGGGTTACAAAACCGACGGCCTGCTGCGTTTTTTAAGAAAACTCCAGAGCCTCGAGAAACCCGGGGGCCGAAAGCTTGCTTTCCTGGCAAGCCATCCGCCCACTCCGGAACGCGTCGCCAGGCTTGAGGCGCTTGAAGAGGGGAACCGCAGCGCTCTGAATGCTCTTTTGTAAGCCAAACCAAAGGGGATCCGTCGCCCCATACGGACCCGCTTCCGTTTCAAATTTCTCATGGCAGGCAGGAGGGAAAAAGGATACAATCCCCCCTCATGAGAACCATTCCTTTCTATAAGATGGTGGCCTCCGGCAATGATTTTATTGTCATTGACAATCGGCGCGGCCTGGTTAAAAATCCGGCCCTTTTTGCCAAAACGCATTGTCCGAATCATACGGCGGTTGGAGCCGACGGTCTTCTGCTGTTGGAAAAATCATCACGAGGGGCCTTCAAGATGCGGATCGTCAACGCGGACGGTTCGGAAGCGGAAGCCTGCGGGAACGGTTTTCGCTGTATCGCGCTTTATGCCCGGCAGGTCCTGAAATTGCCCGCGGAATTTAATTTCGAATCCCTTTCCGGAAAGATCCGGGCTAAAATCCATTCGGACCGGGTTGCGGTGGGTCTGATCGAACCTTTTGGTTTAAAAAAGCGGGGAGAACTTCAGGTGATGGGCCACCGGCTCCATTATTCTTTTCTCAATACCGGAGTTCCGCACGCCGTCATTTTTGTTCAGGGAATCGAGAAAGTCGACGTGGAGAGCCTCGGCCGCTCGGTGCGCCGCCATTCGGTATTCGGTGCCAAAGGCACGAATGTGAATTTTGTCGAGGTCAAGGGACCGCATGAGATCCGAGTCCGGACCTATGAGCGGGGTGTTGAAGCCGAGACGCTTGCCTGCGGCACCGGGGCCACGGCTTCGGCGATTCTTAGCGCGGTCATGGGATACGTGGACCGGCCCGTTAAGGTCCATACCCGAGGCGGGGAAAAACTGGTCGTTGATTTTCAACTCCGCGGCGAAAAAATTACCGGAGTAACCCTGGAAGGGGAGGCCCGGTTTGTTTACGAAGGGAAACTTTGCGTATGAGCGCTAAGAAGAAAATTTTCGAAGGAGCGATGGTCGCTTTAGTCACGCCTTTCCGTTCGGGCAAGGTGGATGAAAAAGCCTTGAGAGGACTTTTGGATTTTCACCTTCAGGCCCGCACCGATGTCGTGATCCCGTGCGGCACCACCGGGGAGTCGGCCACGTTATCGCATGAAGAGCACCGCAGGATCATGTCCCTTGCCGTGGAGTATGCCGGCGCCCGGGTCCCCGTTGTCTGCGGGGCCGGGTCGAACAACACTTCCGAAGCGCTCGGCCTTCTTCAGCACGCTAAAAAGGTCAAGGCGGCCGGAGTGCTGGTGGTCACGCCGTATTACAACAAACCCACCCAGGAGGGGCTTTACCGCCACTATGAGTTTCTCGCCTCCAGGGTGGAGATCCCCATCATTCTTTATAACGTGCCGGGCCGCACGGGTGTTT
>JAHFHI010000152.1 GCA_023246995.1 Candidatus Omnitrophota bacterium | reverse complement strand
TTCCGATTCACCCAGGCCGGATCCGAAGTTTCCGCCCTGCTCGGGCGTATGCCTTCGGCCGTGGGTTATCAGCCGAACCTCTCGACGGAAATGGCCCAGCTTCAGGAACGTATCGCTTCCACGAAATCCGGGTCCATCACCTCGGTTCAGGCTATTTATGTCCCGGCCGACGACCTTACGGACCCCGCCCCGGCGACGGCCTTCTCCCATCTTGACGGCGTGACCGTTCTTTCGCGCCAGATCGCGGAGCTTGGAATTTATCCGGCCGTGGATCCGCTCGCGTCAACCTCCCGCATGCTCGACCCGAGGATCGTCGGTGAAGAGCACTACAAGACCGCCCGCGAAGTACAGCGCATTCTCCAGCGCTATAAGGACCTTCGCGACATTATCGCCATTCTCGGCATTAACGAGCTTTCCCAGGAAGACAAGGCCGTTGTCATGCGGGCCCGGAAAATCGAACGTTTTCTTTCCCAGCCCTTTTCCGTGGCCGAGGCCTTCACCGGGAGAAAAGGCAAATACGTGCGCCTGAAAGACACCGTCGAGAGTTTCAAGCGGGTCGTTTCCGGAGAATTTGACCCTATTTCGGAGCAGTGCTTTTATATGGCCGGCGGCATCGAGGATGTCGTCGCCAACCATGAACGCATGCAGACCGCCGGAGCCCACTGATCCCCATGGTTCCTTTTTATAAAATTCAGGTCATCACGCCCCAGGGAGCTGTTTACGACGGCGATGCCGTTCATGCCCTCGTCCCGGCTGAAAGCGGTTTTGTCGGGGTGCTGGCCAATCACGCCCCTTTCGTCACCTCCTCGGCCGGAGGGCGTTTCGAGGTCCGGGAAAAAGACGGGCGGGAGCGCAAATTCAAGGTGGGCATGGGTTTTTTCGAAGTGGCCCGCAACCAGGCCAGTTTTTTCGTCCAGTCCTTTTCTATTGAAGATTAGCCCCGGCCCGGTATAATTTTTATCTTTAAACCGCCAAGCATCAAAAGGCTCTAAATCTTTAGAGCGGACACATCGTTTCAGGGAAAAATTATGGGGAGTTTTCTTTTCTATCTGGTTGCCGGGACTGCGGTCACGGGCGCTTTTCTGACCGTCACCCTGGCCAAACCGACCCGGGCTCTTCTGGCCCTGATCATGACCATGTTCGCGCTTGCGGTTCTCTACCTCAAGCTCGGTGCTCCTTTTGTGGCCATGGCGAATTTGATCGTTTACGCCGGCGCCGTGCTTGTGCTTTTCCTTTTCGTCATCATGCTCCAGGGAATCGGCGCGAAAGATATTCCCCTTTCAAAACGCTTCTCACAAAGCCATCTGCTTCTGGCAACCCTTGTGAGTCTGTCTTTTACCGGGCTCTTTTGGATGATTCTGAAACGCACAAGCATTCCCGCGGCCCAGGGCGTTTCCGGGACTATTGAAAGCTTCGCTGAAATTTTATTCAAAAACTACCTGCTGCCTTTTGAGCTGACCTCCCTGCTTCTTTTGGTGGGCGTTTTTGCCGCCGTAAACCTGGCCAAAAAGGATCCGTCATGACCCCCGGGCCGGGCCATTATCTGCTTCTCGGGGCCATCCTTTTTTCAACCGGGCTCTTCGGGCTCCTTACCCGGCGAAGTCTTTTAATGGTCCTGCTTTCGATTGAACTCATGCTAAACGCCGCGAATCTGACTTTCATCACCGGCGCGGCGATGCACGGAAACATGAGCGGCCAGATTGTGGCTTTTTTCGTGATGGTCACCGCCGCGGCGGAAGTTACCGTAGGGCTCGCGATTGCCGTGCTGCTTTTCAGGCGGGACCAATCGGTTGACACCGATCTCATGCGTTCGCTTAAAGGCTAATCCGTGGCGACCTTGGGCTGGATGATCCTCTGGCTGCCTTTTGGGGCAGCGCTTTTTATCGCCCTGGCCGCGCGCTCGAAGCGCAAACTTTCGGCCTGGGTTTCGATTCTCTCCATGGTCTCGGGGTTTGTGTTCTCCCTTATCCTTCTGGCCAAATGCCTGGCTTCCGGGACGGCCCCTTTTCTCCTTGAATCTTCGGCGCGCTGGATTGCTCTTGAGAGTCTTAAAATTGAATTCGGCATTCTCATTAATCCTCTTAGCCTGCTCATGCTGCTGATTGTGACCGGAATCGGAAGCCTGATTTTCATTTACTCCACAAGCTACATGGAAACCGATGAGGGCTACTCGCGTTATTTCGCCTGCTTAAGCCTCTTTGCCTTTTCCATGCTCGGGATCGTGCTTTCAAATAATCTCATCCAGATATTTATTTTCTGGGAGCTGGTCGGCTTAAGCTCTTACCTTCTGATCGGGTTCTGGTTTGAAAAGCCCGCGGCCGGGATGGCCGGCAAAAAGGCTTTCATGACCACGCGCGTCGGGGATGTGGGCATGATGATCGGGATTCTGCTTCTTTTCGGAGCTCTTTCGGCCAAACATCTCGCGACTTTCAATTTCCTGAATCTTGCGGAGGCGCTGCCCAAGGCCGCTCTGGGGAACGGCCTCTTAACCGCGGCCGGGCTTCTTATTTTCATGGGCGTCATGGGCAAATCCGCGCAGATGCCGCTTCATGTCTGGCTTCCGGATGCCATGGAAGGCCCGACTCCGGTGAGCGCGCTCATTCATGCCGCCACCATGGTGGCGGCCGGCGTCTTTCTTTTGGCCCGGCTTTTCTTTGTCTTTTCGGCAAGCCCGCTCACGCTGGCCGTGATCGCCTGGACAGGCGCCGTGACCGCGTTTTTAGCCGGCACCATCGCCATCGTGCAAAACGACATTAAAAAAATCCTGGCCTATTCGACTTTAAGCCAGCTAGGGCTTATGGTAATGGCCCTCGGCCTGGGAAGCCCGGAAGCGGGCATGTTTCACCTCACCACGCACGCTTTTTTCAAAGCCCTTCTTTTCCTCGGGGCCGGGAGCCTGATTCACGCGCTTCATACCCAGGACATTTTTGAGATGAAACGTCCGGGAGGTCTCCTAAAAAAACTTCCCGTCACCTCCTTGAGCTTTATAATCGCGACCCTGGCCCTGATGGGCATCCCGCCTTTGAGCGGATTTTTCAGCAAGGAGGAAATCCTGGCCGCGGCGAGCCACGGACCCGCGCCGATTTTTTGGCTGTCGCTTGCCACGGTTCTCTGCACGTCTTTTTATATGGGGCGGCTCTGCACGGTGGTTTTTATGCCCGCCACGAAAGATCCTCACGAGGCCGGGCATGGCCATCATGAACCCCATGAATCCGGGCCCGCCATGACTATTCCTTTGATCATCCTTGCGGTTTTCTCGGCTGTGAGCGCGTTTCTGCCCATTAAAAAATTAGTCGCCTCTCATACGGCGGCTCACGCCGTGCATGGCCCGGCTTATCTGGGTATTCTTTCCATCGGGCTCGCGGTTCTGGGATTCCTGGCCGCGCTTTTTATCTGGCGCGGCAAGAATCGAGCCTGTGAAACCCGAAATGCCCCGTGGCCTTTGCGGGTCCTTGAGCATAAATATTTCTTTGACGATTTTTATGACGCGGTCGTCATCCGGGGCGTTCAGGAAAACGCGGCCTCGTTTTCAGAAATCTTTGAGAAGCATGCGGTGATCCAAGGCATGGTCCACGGCACGGCCGGCCTCGCGAAATCAGCCGGAGATGCCTTGCGCAAGCTCCAAAGCGGGCGGCTGCAGTCTTACGCGCTTGCTTTTAGCGCGGGCGCGACCGCGATCATTTTCCTCATCCTTTTCGCGCTTAAGCCATGATCCTGATCCTGGCCTGGGTTCCCATTTTAGGCGCGCTGGCCGTTCTCTTCAGCCCGGCCTCGGCGCTTGAGCGGATCAGAAAAATCGCCCTTGTTTCCGCGGCCGTTCCTTTTGCGCTGACCCTCTGGTTTCTGGCAAGATTTAATCCTGCAGCCCCGGGCTTTCAGTTTCTTGTCCGGATTCCCTGGCTTCCGGATCTCGGCATCGCTTATCAAGCCGGCTTTGACGGGATCAATCTCACACTCTGTCTTCTTCACGCGCTGGTCTCTTTTGCCGGGGCCTTTGTCGCGGTTTCGGTCAAGGAGCGCACCAAAGAGTATCTTTTTTATTATCTTCTTCTCACCGGCGCCCTTTACGGCGTTTTCACCTGCCTGGACCTTTTCTTTATTTATCTTTTCTACGAGATGACGCTGATCCCCCTTTATCCCATGATCGGAATCTGGGGGAGCAAAAATAAAGAATACGGCGCCATGAAACTTACGATTTTTATTACGGGCGGTGCCGTGCTGGCGCTTCTCGGGCTGCTCATCCTCTACACCCAGGCCGGGGTCAAAAGTTTCGATCTGATCACACTCCGGGAATACCTCATTTCAAGTCCCTTGGCGTTCCGCGATCAGAAAACCATTGCCGGGCTTCTCCTGGTCGGTTTCGGAGTGATCGCCTCGCTTTGGCCGCTTCACAGCTGGTCTCCGATCGGTTATGCCGTGGCCCCGACTTCTGTGAGCATGCTTCACGCAGGGGTCTTGAAAAAAATGGGCCCCTATCTCATGCTCCGCACGGCCCTGGCGCTTGTGCCCGCGGGCACGCTTGCCTGGTCCGGATGGCTTGCCGTGCTGGGCGGCATCGGGATCGCCTATGCCGGGTACGCGGCCGCGAAACAAAAAGACCTGAAATTTATGGTGGGATT
>JAHFHI010000151.1 GCA_023246995.1 Candidatus Omnitrophota bacterium | reverse complement strand
TGTGAAAAGCATCAAGGATTTCGCCCGTCCCCCCCGAATAACTCGAAAAAATGAGCAGCGTTTCGGGGGCGTCGGCCCACCCCGGAATAGCGCCGCCCTGATAAAGCTCAAAAACCAGGCGGGTCCTGTCGGCCGCAAGGGCCTTCAGGATTTCTCCGCTGATGCCGGATCCTCCCATGCCGCAGAAAAGGACGCGCGAGATGTCCTCCGGGATAGCGCCCGGACGGAGACCTCGGCCGAGCTTAAGGCCTTCTTCAACTTGATTCGGCAGAGTCTCGAGATTCCCTCGAATCCGGTCAGAGTGCACGGCCTTTAATCCTTTATTTGGAATCGGGAGAAGGGCTATTCATCGGCCTGATCGCCCATAATCTCATGCACCCGGGCATCCAAAAATTCGCGGATTTCGGCACCGGTCTGAAAACTCATGGCCTGCCGCGCAATTTCTTTAGCCTGCGAAAAACTAGTCGCGCGAATAGCCCTTTTGACTTTGGGGAGAACCACGGGGCTCGTGCTGATCTCATCGATCTCAAGACCGGCAAGCAAAATCGCGATGGCGGGGTCTCCGGACATTTCCCCGCAGCTTCCGACCCAGCGCCCGTGACGGTGGCCGTTTTCGATCACGCTGCGAATCAGCTGTAAAATCGCCGGATGCGTCGGCTCATAAAGATACGCGATCTTTTCGTTCACCCGGTCAACGGCCAGGGCGTATTGGATGAGGTCGTTGGTCCCGATGGAAAAAAAATTCACTTCGCGGGCCAGAATGTCGCTGATAATCGCGGCCGAGGGGATTTCGATCATGGCACCCACTTCCATTTTGGGATCATAACTTTGGCCCTCGACGCGGAGCTCCTGACGGCAGGTCTCAAGAATCTCATTGGCTTTTTTAAGCTCCTGCACGCTTGCGATCATGGGATACATGACTTTGAGATTCAAAAACGTGCTCGCCCTTAAAATGGCACGAAGCTGGGTCTTAAAAACATCCACGCGCGTAAGACAGAACCGGATTGCCCGCCACCCGAGAAAGGGGTTCATTTCATGGGGCACATCCAGGGAAGACAAAAACTTGTCGCCTCCCAAATCAAGCGTGCGGATAATGACGGGGAGGGGCGCCATCTTTTCGGCCACCTGGCGGTAAGCGCGGTACTGCTCCTCTTCGGTCGGCAGATCGGTCCGGTTCATATAAAGGTACTCGGTACGGTAAAGTCCGATGCCCTCGGCGCCGTGCGACAGAACCGAAGGGATTTCGTCGTGAAATTCAATGTTGGCCGCGAGGATGATCTTGCGCCCGTCGGTGGTTTGAGACGGGAGGTCGCGCAGTTTGTCAAGTTCGGTGGTCTGCTCCGTGAGGCGCTTGCCTTTGCGCTGATATTCCTCGATCGTTCGGCCGTCGGGGTTGATGATCAAAACACCCCGGGTGCCGTCCACGATCACGGTGTCGCCGGTCTTGACTTTGGAGGTCACCCGGTCCGTTCCGACGACGGCCGGGATTTCCATGGAGCGCCCCAGAATGGCGGTGTGAGAGGTCGGCCCGCCGATTTCGGTGACAAAGGCGAGAACCTTGTCTTTATCAAGCATGGCCGTATCCGAGGGCGAAAGGTCATGGGCGATAATGACGCACGCTCGCTCGAGTTTTTCAAAATCCTTCTGCTCCCCGTACAGGTTCTCTAAAATCCTGCGGCCGATATCCTTGATGTCCGCGACCCGCTCACGCAAATAAGCGTCGTCGATCTGGGAAAACGCCGCGAAATAGCGCTGCAGCACGCTCGCAAAGGCATGCTCGCAGTTCAGTTTTCTTTCCTTGATGATGCCGATGACGTCTTCAATGAGCGTGCGGTCTTCGAGAATAAGAAGGTGGGCGTTAAAGATATCCGAGCTCTCCCGTCCGATCTGGGTCGCGATTTTTTTACGGATGCCGAGGATCTGGGCGCGCGTGCGCGTGAGGGCGTCTTCAAAACGCGCGATTTCCTTCCAAACGTCCGTTTCCAGAATCGCCTGCGCGGGGATATTAAACGAGGTCTCGGCGTGGCGGACATGAGCCGGTCCGATCGTGACCCCCGGTGAAACCGCGATGCCTTTTAAAAGTTCCATACTTACTCTCCGAAATTATCCTTAATCAGGCGCCCGATTTCTTCCATGGCCTCAAAGGCATCCTCCCCTGAAGTGCGCACCGTGATGGAACTGCCCGCGCCTGCGGCAAGCGTCATGATGCCCATGATGGATTTGCCGTTCACTTTTTCCCGGCCCTTCTGGACCTCCACCTCGCATTTGAAACGGTTGGCCGTCTGCACCAGCAGGGCCGCGGGCCGCGCATGCAGGCCGAGTTTGCTTTTAATCACGAACCTTTTTTCAAAATTCTTCTTTTTGGAAGAGTCAGGCATCTTAAAAATCCCTACAACTTGGCGATTTTGCCGATTTTCAGGTAGTGATCAAAAATAAGCCGGGCCAATTTTTCGGAATCATGCCGGACCTGCCCGTCGCTATTTAAGATCTCGCCTTCGATGATTTCATAACCCTTTTCACGGATGGTCCCGAGATCCATAACAATCGAGCTTGCGCCCTTTTCGGCGTATTTTTCGATCATCTCCGCGGGCACGTTCTGGGTGTTGACAAAACAGGCGTCCACAATTCTCGGATCCGTGTGCTCGAGAAGGACCCTTAGATGATCCCAGGCACTGAACCCTTCGGTCTCACCCGGCTGGGTCATAACGTTTAGAACATAGATCTTATAGGCGTCGCTTTTCAAGATGGCGTCATAGATATCCCGGATGAGCAAATTCGGAAGAATGCTCGTGTAAAGGCTTCCCGGGCCCAGGATCACAAGGTCCGCGTTTTCAATCGCATCAAGCGCCTCGGGGCACGCGCGGCAGTGATCGGGCTTCAGGCGGATATTGCGCAGCGGCTTCTGGGCGTCAGTGATGTTGGTCTCGCCTTCGATAGAAGTCCCATCCATGAACTCGCCGATCAGGGTCACTTTCTCAAGCGTGGAAGGGATCACCCGTCCCCGGATGGCCAGCACCTTGCTTGACTCGGCCACGGCCTTTTCAAAATCCCCGGTCACCTTGGAAAGGGCCGTGATAAAGAGATTTCCGAAGCTGTGTCCCTTCAGGCCTTCTCCCACTTCAAAGCGGTATTGAAAAAGATCCCGAATAAGCGGCCCGGCGTCCGCCAGGGCGACCAGGCAGTTTCTAATATCCCCCGGAGGCAGCATGTCCATTTCGCTGCGCAGCCTCCCGGAACTCCCCCCGGTGTCGGTCACGGTGACAATGGCCGTAATGTTACTGGTAAAAATTTTGATGCCGCTTAAAAGCGCGCTCAACCCCGTCCCGCCGCCCACGGCAACAACCCGGGGCCCCCTGGAAAGAAAATCGCTTTGACGCTTCTGATAGACCAGGTCCACGAGGGGATCGGCCCGGTCCGTAGGCATGAGCGCTCTGACAAAAATACGCACAACATTGGTGATGGACGTGTAGACAAGAAAGATGCCAAAGATCAGAACCGCCATGGCAAGCGAGGCAAGCAGGATGCTCGTCTTGGAAAGCGTTTTTACGGCCGAGAGCGCCACCAGGGCAATCAACCCCAGCCCCACAAGGCAAAGGGTGATCCAACGTTTGATGCCGATCCCGGGATAAAGCCATTTGAAAAATTGCATGCCTGTGCGCTCGCCTTTGGGTCTGGGACCCGTGCTTTTTAACGCTTGCGGTCTTCTTCGCGGCGGATGAGCTCAAAGAGCTCGTCCGAGGTTTTACAACGCCTCAAGAGTTCGCAAAAATAGGTGTCGCGCAAAAGCCTTGAGATTTGGGCAAGCGCTTTCAGGTGAGGTCCCGCGGTTTCCTTCGGCGCTACAAGCAAAAAGAAGATGTAAACCAGTTCGCCGTCGAGGGCTTCGAAGTTGACTCCCTTCTGGCTGATCCCGAGAACGGCGACCAGTTCCTTGACCTTGTCGGTCTTGCCGTGAGGGATGGCAATCCCCTGGCCGATCCCGGTGGAGCCCAGGCTCTCGCGGTCCACAAGAGCTTTCAAAATGCTCTTTTTATCCCCCAAATCCTGAACATCCCCCAAAACATCGACAAGCTCTTTTAAAACATCCTGCTTTTCCGTCGACTCAAGCCCAATCTTGATTCCCTTCATGTCAAGAAATTCGGTGATCTTCATACCTTCTCATACCTCCCGGGAACTGGTCTTTGTGGTTTGGCGTGTTTGGACTTCTCAAAAAGAATTAAAAATCCGGATCAATCAAGCCGTGCTGGCCGTCCTCCCTTTTAAAAATAACGTTAACCTTTTTGTTGGATGCGTTTCGAAAAACAAGAAAAGGCTTTTTTGAAACGCCAAGCTGAAGACTCGCCTCCTCAATCGACATGGGCTTGGGCGCGAACGAACGCGCCCGGATCACCCGGGGTTCTTCCGCGGCCGAGGAAACGGGCTCCGGCTCTTCATCGGTGAGCAAAGCCGAGCGCAGCTCGGGCCCGGCATGATCATGTTTGTGGTGGTCTTTTTGCTTCTCGCGAAAACGTTTTAACTGTTTTTCGATTCGCGCGCAAGCCTGATCGGTTGCCGTAAAAACACTTTCCTTGCTGGAGCCTTCCCCGTAAGCGCGCAGATTTTTCGCGAGCAAAGTAACCTCGATCGTGTA
>JAHFHI010000150.1 GCA_023246995.1 Candidatus Omnitrophota bacterium | reverse complement strand
CCATGATCCAGAATGTGTCCGCCCTGAAATCGTACGGAATGACTGCGCTAGGGTATTCTCTTGAGCTTGCCGGGAAAGATTTTTCTGCCGGTCAGGACGTCAGGAGAAGCATCATTCTCATTTCTGACGGCGAAGAAACCTGCGGGAAAGATCCCCTCGGCGTTGTTGATGCGTTAAAAGCGCAGGGCATTGAAATCACGATCCACGCCATCGGTTTCTCGGCCAGCGACGCGGGCAAGGCCCAGCTCAAAAAACTTTCGGAAATTACGGGCGGGACCTACCGCGAGGCTGAAGACGCCGCGAGCCTCAAGGATTCGCTTGCGGCCAGTATTCAGCAGACGCTCCTGCTGAAACCCAAGAACGAATCTTCCGGGGAAAATATTCTATCCGCCGCGGGCGGCGCGCGGATTGTGTCATCCAGCAACCCGCTCTTTGCCAATCTGATCGACGGAAGCGAGGAGCGGGTCGGCCCTTTCTCCTATGGGGACCAAGGGGTCTTCTCTTTTAAGGATAATCAACCGGTTCTTCTGGAAAAATTTCTGGTCCCGGTATTTCTCGTAGCGGGCAGCAATATGGGGGAAATCAAGGTCTACGGGTCTACCGATAAACCGGACACGGGATTTTTTAAGATTGCCAGTTTCCACCTTGAAAACAAAGTGGCCTTCGGAAACGTTTATCAGGAGTTTAAAGTCAATCCGCCCCAGCCCATCCGTTTCCTCAAAGTGGTTTTGGGGAAATCTGTGGAAGGCGGCTTTAACAGCGTTATCTACGGCGAAGAATGGAAATCGGCAGGAAAATATTTAACCGAGGATGCCTTTAAGGCGGAGCGCGCCAAGCTTCCAGCTCCGGAGATAAACCTGATCGCGAGGGAAAATGGCGGCGAAATGATTGCCGGAGCACGCGCGGAATACGCGGACTTAATTGCCGCACAAGGAGATAATTATCGCGGCTGGGTGAACGTGAATATCGGAGATGAGGTCATTTTTGGTTTTCAATCCGGGGAAACCGTAACGCTGAATAAGATCGGAATCCCTGTCTTGGAGGCAAGTCCGAACAACCTTAAAGGGGTTGAAATTTCAGTTTCCGAAACCTCGCCGGGAGGCCCCTTTGAGACGGCCGGAACTTTTGAAACAACGAATCTGGTTTTCCCCAAAAATCCGGTTCAGGAATACACGTTTGAAAAACCGGTGAAAGCCAAATATCTCAAGATTAAATTTTTAAGCAACCACGGCGGCAACGCCTGCTATGCCTATCAGATCCTAGCTATGGGCACGCTCGATTAAAGCGGAAAGGCTTATTCGCAAAAGACGCGCGGAGGGGGGCGTTTCTCCCGCGGGACTTCTCGCGCCAGATTGTAGGGAGTCCGTGTTTGTGTCGCGTCCACCGACGACGCGGCTTGTCACAGATCCGTATCGCGGTAGCAATGCTTTGCTATGGCGTTGTTTTGCTAAAAGATCATCGGCTATATGTTTCCCCGTCCACGGTACCCTCAAACAAAAATTGTCGAAGCCCCCCTTCCCTTCTGAATCCTTGATTTGACTTAAACCCAGGCAAAGCGCTAAAATTCGCCATGGTTTCTATCTCGATCACTTATGAGGGTGAGCTCCGTTGTAACCTCATCCACGGCCCCTCGGGAAAGGTTCTTGAAACCGACGCCCCGAAGGACAACATGGGAAAGGGGGAATCCTTCTCTCCCACGGATCTTGTCGCTTCGGGCCTCGGGGCCTGCATGCTGACTATTATGGGAATTTTCGCCCAGCGCCATCACATCCCCCTCAAAGGGACCCGTGTCCAAGTCACCAAGGAAATGATCCAAGAGCCCGTGCGCCGGATCGGCAAGCTGACCGTGCGCTTTGAATTTCCCGCAGGGATCCCCGCAAATCAGCGCCCGGCCCTTGAAAAGGCCGCGCTCACTTGTCCGGTTCATAAAAGTCTTCACCCTGAAATCGAAATTCCCGTTGAGTTTCGCTATCCGGATTAGCCTTTCCCGGTAATGCGCAGGGGGGAAAACTGTTTTTCATCTAAAAATACCGCGCCCGATGATTGAAGTC
Source organism: Candidatus Omnitrophota bacterium (assembly GCA_023246995.1). Classification (GTDB taxonomy): domain Bacteria; phylum Omnitrophota; class Omnitrophia; order Omnitrophales; family Aquincolibacteriaceae; genus JAHFHI01. The sequence continues at coordinate 2,640 of JAHFHI010000150.1, read as the reverse complement.
AGTTTGACAGCCATGGGAAGTTTGATTCTGGGGCTCCTGTTCTTTCTGGCCGGCCTGATTTTCTACGGCGTGGTTCTGCCCCTCCGGATGGCCAAAGACTGCGCCGCCTCGGAAACCCTCACGCCCCGGGCGCGAAGCCGATGGATTCTGGCGATTTTGCTGCTGAATTTTCCGGGAGCGCTCGCTTACGGTCTGTGGGGAACGAAAAAGAACTTCGGGCGAGTGCTGGCCGCGAGTTTCGCGGGGGTTTGGCTCGCGGTTTTCTTCCCGATGAATTCTTTTTTTTAGAGAAGTCACCCGAAAAGATCTTCATGCGGCCGCGCGCACCCTGGAAAAATTTGAAGCCGCTGACAAAACGGTCCTCCCTAAAACCTCTGCCGGAGAAATGAATCTGCTCTGGAAGTGCTTCGCCGAGAAAGAGACGTGCCCTGGTTTTGGAAAATCGAAAGGCGGAAGAAATCACACTTGCTTTGGCGGCTGATTGAAGCCGCGATAAAAGACGCGCGTCTTGAAACTTCGGAGTATCAGACTTTTATGAGCCTGTATGAGTCCAGGGAAAATACGGCCGCTGAAACCTTAAGGTTCGCGGTCGAAGATTTCGAAAAGCTTTCGACCCAAAACCCACCCCCTGCTTAGGACGCGCCCTTCATCATCTCGATATCCGATGAAGCGCATGCCGCTGGATTCCCCCCCGTACCCAAACCGGTTTTAGGCGCCGTTTTTCAGCCCCAGAAGAATATTGTCATTCGGGGTTCTTTTCAAATCCCAGGCGAGTCCCAGCCGGGAAAACAAATAAATAATCCACTTGCTCGGGTCCCAATGGTTCCAGCGGTGTCCGTTGCGGTAATCATTGGGAAATTTGTGATGAAAGCTGTGATACCCTTCTCCGTTGGTCAGGACGGCTCCGAGCCAGTGGTCGGAAGCCGAAGCCTGGCGGTCAAAACTTTTCTCGCCCACGATATGGGCATAGGAATTGATCAAAAAAGCGGCGTTTAAGACCAGCGAAAGTCTCAAACAAACCGCCATCAAAAAAGCCCCCAAGGGATAGCCGATCCACCAGCCGAGCAGCATCGGGAGCGCAATCCCCCCGGCCAAAGACCATGCGTCGTAATACCGGTGCTGGTTCATGACGAGCCGGCTTTGCTGCAAATCCTTGACATTGGAAATGTCGATATTGTGTTTGTAAAACATAATCCATCCGACATGGCAATAAAAGAGGCCGCGCATGCTGTTGTGGGGGTCCAAGTCGGTATCCGTAAACTGATGGTGCTGGCGGTGCTGGGACGCCCAGCGGAGGGCGGATTTTTGAAAAGTCGCCGCGCCAAAAAAAAGCAAGAGGGCTCGGACGACCGGGCCGGTCTTGAAGGTTTTATGGGAGAAAAGCCGGTGATAGCCCACGGTGATCGCAAAGCCCGTAGCAAAAAAGAAAAAGAGGAAGAGGAGCCCCTCGGAAAGGGCCAGGCCCCGGGTTGCGATATACCAGGGGGTGCCGATCCCGCCGATCAGCGTCACGGCGGGCATAAAAATAATAGCGGTCCACCGATTGCTGCGCTTGGGCGGGGTAAAATCAGCCATTTCGTGAACGCCTAAACGCCCGGGTGTCGAGCAAAGCCGTCCGAGATGGGTTCTTGAAAGCTGCGCCCTGGCGTCAAAATGCCAAACCGAATTGGCGCAGCTGAAAGCTTTCCCACTGTCGGCGGGCCGCTTCAAAATGCTTTCGTGCGATTTGAAGCTGCTCCTGGGCGCCCGTGCGCATATCGGATTGTGAGGAATGAATACGCTCGGAAATCACGGCCTGATAATTTTTGGTGGCGATTTCCCACTGAATGAGTTTGCGTCTTATTTCTTTATAGCCGATCTCAAGCTTCTGGCGAATATCTGCCCCATGGAAACCCCGCGCCTTGATGTCGATCCAGTCCCGGGCCCGTTGATTCTGCGCCGCGAGTTTCGCCTCCAGAATACGAAATTCGGAAACTCTCTTTAAGTCATGGGCCAGCCCAAAACATTTCAGACTAAAAATGGCCCATTTGCTCGGGTCCCATTGATACCAGCGCACGGCATTGCGATAATCCCCAGGAAAGTGATGATGGAAATTGTGATACCCCTCCCCGAAAGTAAGCAGCGCCACAAACCAGTGATCCTTGGCGGTTGAATGAATATCATAAGTGGCCTTGCCGAACATGTGGCAGACGGAATTGATGCAGAAAGTGGAGTGATAAACCACGGTCAGGCGGAGGCAGACCGTCAGGATAAGGGCGCCGAGTAAATGCCCGGTCAAAGCGCCTATCAGGGCCGGCAGAAAAATGCCCGCGCCTAAAGCCCAGAGGTGATACTGCCGGTGCTGGTGCATGAGCATTCGGTTTTGCTGCAAATCCCGCGCGTTTTCGTACCGGATCGGATGACTCCAGAACATAAGCCAGCCGATATGCGCGTAGAAGAACCCTTTTTTAATGCTGTAGGGGTCGCGTTCGGTATCGACAAAACGGTGATGATCGCGGAGCTGGGAAGCCCACTTCAGCGCGGATTGTTCAAAAGCCGCGGCGCCGAAGAAGAGTACCAAAAAATCAACGAGGGGGTTGGCTTTAAAAGTACGGTGCGCAAAAAGCCGGTGATAGCCGACCGTGATGCTCATGCCGGTTG
>JAHFHI010000149.1:1350-4729 GCA_023246995.1 Candidatus Omnitrophota bacterium | reverse complement strand
AAAAAGGAATTACTGCACCTTCTCATCAAGGAAATTAAAGTCTCCCGTGTTAACCACGAAAAAGGAAAGGCCCCGACCGAAGTCGGGGCCTTCAATTGCAAGATACGAACTTCCTGGTTCAAAATTGTAACCAGTCTTTTTGCTATCCCTTCAATCCCTGTCACTTACGACGAAGGGACAAAGAAGTTCGTATTTACTTCAAAATGGCTCCCCCGCGTGGGCTCGAACCACGGACAAGCGCGTTAACAGCGCGCTGCTCTACCAACTGAGCTACAGGGGAATGAGGAGTGCAGAGAGGCATTATAATCAATCGTTCACAAGCGGTCAATCGAGGTTTGCGGCAACATGAGGTTCGCTTGGGTGGGGCGGCTCGCCCCAAAAAAATCCCATCCTATTAATTGAAGGTTTTGTCGACAACGTCCAGAAGTTCTTCCGGAAGAAAAGGTTTTTTGAGAAGGCCCTGCGCCCCGGCATCAAGGGCCTTCTGGCAGTTCTCGTCGCCGGAGTGCGCGGAAACCATCACCACCGGAATGTGCCGGGTTTCGGGCCTTTGTTTGAAAGCCTCGCAGAACCAAAAACCCGAAAAGAAAGGCATCCGAATATCTAAAAGAATCAAATCCACTTTTTCCGATTTTGATTTTTCAATGGCTTGAATCCCGTCGTAGGCAAGGAGGATTTCATACTGGCGGGCTTTTAAAATTTCGCCCATCAGGTTCGCCATTTCAACATCATCGTCCACAATCAAAATGCGTTTGGGCTGCATACAATCCCTCTCGCCTTCTTTTCAACTCTCGCTGGCCAGAGCTTCCCCCAAAGGGAAAACCGGCACATCCTTGGGCCTGGCTAGAAAGTAACCCTGACCGTATTTGATTCCCATATCTTTCAGGACTTCAAGATCCGAACGGCTTTCAATACCCTCGGCCACAATTTCGCTTCCGAGGCTTCGGGCCACGCGGACGAGCCGTTTTAAGGAGCGGCGGGTGCCCGATTCCGTCCCGGCCCCGGTCACACAGCGTTTGTCGATCTTGACGATATCCGGCTCCAGAAGAATAAGGCTCTCAAGGCAGCTGCGGCCAAAACCCAGATCATCAAGGGCGATTTGAATTCCGGCGCGTTTCAAATTCGCGACCGCTTCGGCAAGATAAGAAGGATCTCCGATAATCTGCTGCTCGCTTATTTCGATGCAATAATCCGGGTTTTTGCCGTTACGCGTGCCAAAAAGGTTCAAAAACTCTCCGAGCGGGAGCCCGAGTAGGGTCGAAGGGAAAAGATTGACATGACAAGACACGCCCGGAGGCAGAAGCGAGGCCGCCGCAACGCAGACTTTCAAGCATTGGTGGTCCACTTGCGTCAGGATGTTGGCTTCAAGTGATGCTCTGAAAAAATCTTCCGGCATCTCAAAGCCCTTGACCGCCGACCGGCTCAAAAACTCGTAGCCGGTTTCACGCAAATCGGAAAGCCGGAAGATCGGCTGCATCATGACATGAAATTGATCTCCCCCGTTTAAGAGATCTTTAAACCAGGCGTCCTCTCCGGGGAGGCTTCCCGGCAGGCCCGGCACGGAATCCTCGCCATGGCCGTAGGAGAGCCTGTTTTTTTGAATCTGTTTGCTTTTATAGAGCACGCTGTGAATTTTAGAGATCAGGTCGTCAATGCTGGGAAGTTTCCCCTCCGGCCCGATCATGAGGCCCAGGTCCACAAGCCCGAGGCTTGCCGTGATTTTGACGGATTCCTCGCGCGTCAGGGAAACGCTCATCGTTGAAATGGCCATGCGCGTTTTTTCGGCAACCTGAATGCCCTCGCCAAAACGGGTGTCGGGAAGAAGCGCCAGAAATTCGTCCCCGCCGACCCGTGCCACATAATCCGTCGATCGCAGGCAGGCCTTCAGTTTGACGGCGACCTCTTTTAAAATCACATCCCCGGCGCTGTGGCTAAGGGCGTTATTGATGCGCCTGAAATCGTCAAGATCCACAAGGATCGCCAGAAGGTCAGAGTGTTTTCTCTGCGCGCGCTGCACCTCATGGCCCAGGATTTCCTGAAGCCCGCGCCTGTTAAAAAGCTCCGTCACCGGGTCCATGAGCGCCAGCTTTTCAAGGCGGGCATTGGCCTCACCGAGTTCGCGCCTTAGCCGGTGGCGCTCCATGGCAAAACGGATCGTGCGCAGCAGAAGATCGCTGCGGATTTCATTTTTAAAAAGGTAGTCCTGCGCCCCCCGCCGCACGGCCTCAAGGGCGAGGGAGTCGTCATGAAGAACGCTAAGGATCACCGCGGGAATCATGGGTACCCTGCGGTTGATTTCAAGAAACGAGCGAATGCCTTTTTTATCCGGAAGATCCAAATCTAAGAGCAGAAGATCAATCCCTCCTTTCTCAAGGCGGGCTACCCCGCTCTCAAAAGTTCCGGCATGCTCAAGCGCCAGCAGGGAATCTTTAGCGGCTTCGCCCGCGAGAATTTCCTCGATCAGAGCGCGGTCCATCGGATCGTCCCCCATCAGTAGAATACGGATCTCCTTGCCTTTTTTCTTATTCATTAGGTGGACTCCCCGCCGGTAATTGACTTAACGGCAGCTCCACAAAAAAGGTCGCGCCCCGGCCCGGAAAACTCTCTGCCCAAATCCGGCCATTATGCCGCGTCACGATTTTCTGGCATATCGCCAGCCCCATCCCGGAGCCTTCATAAAGGCTGCGTCCATGCAGCCGTTCAAAGGGTTTGAAGATTTTTTCGGCGTAGGCCGGATCAAAACCGATCCCGTTATCAGAAATCGAAATCCGCACAAGCCGGCCGCCGTCAAGGGGCCTGCTTTTAATCACCACATGCGGCGCCTGGTCTTTTTCGTGAAATTTGAGGGCGTTGACGATCAAGTTTTGAAATAGATGGCGCATCTGGCGCTGATCGGCCTCAAGACGGGGCAGCCTTTCGATATCAATCTGGGCCTTGGCCCGGCGTATCCTGTATTCGAGATCGCCCAGGATCTCCCCGACGACGACCTCGAGGTCGACATCCTGAACGGGATCCCGGTGAAGGGTCGCCCGCGAAAATTGGAGCAGTCCTTCAAGCATCCGGCTCATCCGAATCGCCGCGTTTTGAATGTTTCCGATAAATTCATGGCTCTGGGAATCGAGCTCAAGGGCATGGGCTTTAAGCAGGCTTGCGAAAGCGATGATTTTCTGCAAAGGCTCCTGAAGATCATGGGAAGCGGCGGAAGCGAAGGTTTCAAGCTGCTCGCGCTCCGCTTCCGACTGGGCCAGTTCCGAACTTTTTTCGTGGAGAGCTTTTTCCGCGAGTTTGCGGCGCGTTACGTCCCGGAAAACAGCCACGCCGCCTTCGATTTTTCCGTTTGTGTTACGCAAAGGGCGGGCATTGACGCTTAACCAGACCC
>JAHFHI010000149.1:0-1340 GCA_023246995.1 Candidatus Omnitrophota bacterium | reverse complement strand
TCCTGCGGACATTTTGTGACACCGTCGGAAAGATAAATGCCGTATTCTTCAGCCCACTCTCCGGGCCGGGTATTCGTGGATCCGATGCCGACAATCTCTTCGGCCGCGGCATTAAATACCAGAAACTTTCCTTCCTCGTCGCAGACCACGACGCCGTCCGCGATATGGTTCAGGATGGTCTTGAAAAATTCGTTTTGTTCGCGGAAACGGTTTTCGGATTGGGCGAGTTCGCGGAGGCGCTCGCCAAGTTCGGATTGGATTTCTTTAAGCTGTTCGGAGTGTTCTTTGAAAGCCCGCTTGGGGTCTTGAAGGGGCTCTTCACGTGAGGCTTTCTGGCTTTTAAGTGGCGTGTCTTTCTGGTTCAAGTTCGGGTCGCTCATTTCCCCAGCACAATCCTCAAGATTTACGGCCAGATCCCTTGATACTTGCACTACGCGAGCTGTATTAATATAGCCTGCCACGGGGCTTTTGCCTATGGCTTTAATAGACCTGCCTTCTTTACTTTGTGATTGGATGGTTATGAATTAAAAAGCTCTAAAAAGATCGTTTTGACGGAAAAAGCCTCGGATCAACGCTTTCAAAAGCCCGGCAAGAGCCAGAAAACCGCTGTAGATCGAACCAATCCCCGGATTGGCGGGCAAAGCAATCCGCATGGTAGGCAAACCACTATAAAGGAAGCCATCCCGAGCAAGAGCCCGACAACGCCTAAGGGCCGACCCGCTTTAACTAAAGCGCCCGGCAAAAAATTTCGATACAATACCGGCCATGATCTTCAACCAATATCTCTTGATACCAACGGCGGCTTTGGGGCTCCTAAGCCTCGTTTTGTGGTTAAGACTGCGAAAGACCGGGCAGCAAATTCAAAACCTGCGCAACGCGGTGCGTGAATATCAGCAAGGCATTTTTGATGCCCCTGTCGCGGCCGGGCAAAGCGGAAGCGTCGCCGCCCTGGGGCACGAAATCGCACGCCTCCGGGACATTTTCCGGGACCGGCTCCTTGAATCCGGCGAACTGGACCAGAAGCTCGACATTATCCTGGGGCATATGTCGGAGTGCATCTTTGTGTTAAGCGACCGCAAACGCGTCCTCCTCATGAATCCGAGCGCCGAAGCCGCATTTGATATCGCCCCAGGCTCGGCAAAAGGCAAAAGCCTTCTTGAAACCACCCGGAATGCCTCACTCGACAGTATGGCGGATCTTGTGCTTGAAACCAAGGCGAGCACAAGCCAGGAGCTTGAATTGACCCATCCCGCAGCCAAGGTGCTGCGGGTACACGCGGCCTGGATGGCCCCTCCGACAGGCGAAACCTCTCGGCCTGGGAACACGGGCCCGCAGGTCAT
>JAHFHI010000148.1 GCA_023246995.1 Candidatus Omnitrophota bacterium | reverse complement strand
ATAGGGAATGCCTTCATCCCTACAGCTTATTTGCATTTCTCATTAGCCGCAATTGGAGCAACTAAAAAATGGCGGCCCGCGCTTATTTCTTCATATCTTTCATCATTTTTTTTGCTGCCGGCTATTTTTACGAACTTGTGGATAGGCGGCGTCAGACGCAATTTTGCGGGATTGGATTTTTACCCATCCCCGGGCCCATTGTATGGGGTCTATTTTTTTATGTATTGCGTAGTTTTTATCTTTGCCCAAGCGGTGGTATTCCATGCATCTCAAACAGTGAAAGGCCAAATAGGAAAACAGGCCTTGTTTATCTTTTGGTCCGGATTTCTCGGGTCGCTCGCAGGCTCAGTTACTTTCCTACCGTTATATGGAATCAAAGTAGCGCCTAATCTTAACTGCCTCGTAGTTCTCTATCTTATTGCGTTAGCGCATGCCATTTTAAGGTATGGATTATTAGATATTGAAGTCATTATTAAAAAGACCCTTGTCTTTGCGGGTATTGTGACTGCTGCCGTAGCGGTTATTGCGCTTCCTTTTGCGTTAGGGCAAGCGGTTATCGGAAAAGCGCTCGGAGTGCCCGACCCTTTTATTCTCACGGCGCTCGGGATCGTTACGACAGCCTTAATTCATCGCCCGATTGAACGCGCGCTTGTGGATATTACGGATAAATATTTGTTTCAAAGAAAAAACGAAATTAAAGTCATTTTAAAAAATCTTTCCGAAAAAGTTTTGACGATTTTAGATTTAAACCAGATCGGCCGGACGATTCTCGGGGCACTCGAAGAAACGCTGCGCCTTGAGAGCGGAGCGATTTTGATCGAAGCCGTAAATGCCGGCCATTGCCGTCCGCTTCATCATTTTGGGCTTGGGGCTGAGAGCTTGCGGGGAAGCCTGCGGACCCTCGCGGGACGTCCCGAAATATTTGCCGCCCTTTCCGGGGGAGGGAAAATCCTGAACCTTGATAGTGAGGATAAAAAGGAGGCCGTGGCGGGCGGGGTCCGGGAATGGATGGATGCGGCAAAGTTCAGGGTGGCGATCCCCCTTGAGATTGACGATGCCCGCTCCGCGGTGCTCCTCCTTGGGAAAAAGAAATCGGATCAGGAATACACGCAGGAGGAAATGGATTACTTCCCGGCCATCGCGAGCCAGGTGTCGCTTGCCATGCGTAACGCCTGCCTGATCGAGTCGGTGATCAAGGAGCGGGAGGCGAAGCTCCAGGCCGAACATGTGGCCGAGCGCGTGAAATTCGCCCGCACGATCAAACACGAAGTCAAAAACTCCCTGGCCGGGTCGATCGAAGGCCCGGCGCAGCTCCTTTCCATGTATCACGTGGGCGATTTAAAAAAAGCCTTCAAAGAACGCGATGAGGAGTGGTTTCTTGAGGTATGCGACAAAGTGAAAGGTGTGGCCGAAAAGATCCTGAAGGGGGTCGATAAAGTGCACGACATTGCCGAGACTTCGCTAGGAGGTCTTGATAAAAAAGACGAAACCCTGCGGCGCGTCTATTTCAAGATCATATGGGACGAGGCCAAGGAGGAAGTCCGCCTCGGCCGGGACTGCCGGTATGAGTCCGAGATCCCGGATGGCTTTGTGGTCTATGGTGTTTATAGCGCGCTCCACAGGGTTTTTGTCAATTTGATCACCAACGCCTGCGACGCCATGAACGGGCGGGCTCAGAAATTAATCAAACTGCGCTGTGCCTGCCGGGAGATCGCCGGCCGACAGGTGGCTTATTTTGAGTTTGAGGATAACGGGCCGGGCATTCCCGAATCGATCCGGGATCGGATCTTCGAGCAGGGGTTTTCCACCAAGCCCAAACCCTCTTCGGCCGACTTTCTGGCCTCGGGTTCCGGACAGGGGCTTTATGCCTGCAAGACTTACATTGAAAAAATTCACCACGGAAAACTTTGGGTCGATAACAGCCCGGCCGGAGGCGCGATTTTTAAATTCTGGATTCCCATGACGGGGCAGGCATGAGCGAGCGCGTCGAAACCGGAGCCATCCTTATCATCGACGACGAAATTGAGATTTGCCTGAACCTGCAGGATATGCTGCAGCTTGAAGACTACCGGGCCGATTACGCCACCACGGCGAAGGAAGCCCTCGCCAAAATCGCGGCCTGCGAATACGCGCTTATTTTAGTCGACGTCAAGCTGGAGGGGGAAGTCACCGGAATCGAGATCATCCGGAGCTTCAGACCCAGGGAAAAAAGGCCGAAGATAATCGTGATTTCAGCCATCCCGCGGGAGGTCCTGACGCCGATTTTTGACCGGGAGGCGCTTGAGGACCTGATCGACGGGATGCTGGACAAGCCCGCCTGCTGTGACCCGGGCCGGTTGATGGGGCTGATCAAGAGAGTGCTCGGATAATGGGCGCCGGCAGTAATCGGAGATAAAAGTATGGATACTAAAAAGAGCACGATTCTGATCGTGGACGATGAAAAGCAGGTGATCGAGCTTCTGGTCACGCGTTTCAGGCGCCGCAATTATGAAACCATGGCCACGGTCAACCCCGCCATTGTGGAGCAGGCCCTCCAGACCTACCAGGTGCACTTAATCGTCCTCGATTTAAGGATGGAACGGCGAAGCGGTTATGAAATTTTGGAAAGCCTGCGCCGGAAAAATATTCAGATCCCGATTTTGATCATGACCGCTTATCTGGAAGATGAGCGGGCCCGGCTAAACGGGCTCGGGATCACGGACGATTGCGTGATAAAAAAACCTTTCAAGGATTTTGCCGAGGCCGAGGCGCTGATCAACCGGGCCCTAAACCGGGTGGTGATGCCCGGCGAGGTCGGCAGTGAATATGAAGATAAGATTTACCGGCGCAACAAAGCCAAGGTCATGATCGTTGACGATGAACTTGAGATCGCCGAATTTCTGGGTGAGACGCTTGAAAGCAAGCGCTATGGGGTAGCGATTTTCAATAACGGCCAGGACGCCCTTGAGCATTTCAAGGCGCGCCCGGCCGATGTGCATATTGCCATCATTGATATCGCCATTCCGAAAATCAACGGCTACGTGCTGATCCGGGAGATGCTCCGGATTAACCCCAAAGTGCATATTATCCCCATTTCCGGGGTCTACGCCGGAGAGGTTTCCGAGAGGCTCAAGGAAATGAACTTCCCTCCCGAGAAGCTCGTGCAAAAACCCTTTGATCTCGATCTTTTGGTCGAGCAGATCAAGGTGATGGCCGCGAGCTCCGGCCTGCTTGAATAAGCGCCGGCGTTAAATCTGCAGGGCGGGGAAGCTCGCTAGAAATGCCTTGGCCTGGGTCGCAACCGGATTGCGGAGAATAAAACCCAGGCTCGCGTCAAAATAAATGCTCTCGCCTTTGGCGAGCGGGAGCGGGCCGCGGATCTTTCCTCCGACCGTGACTTCAAGTTCCCCCTGCTCAAGATAAAGCGCGCACATGGCCGCGTCGCGGCGTTTCCAGCTCTTTGACTTTTTGCCCTCGATATAAAGTTCTCCGCAAAACAAGCGGTTTCCGGTTCCGGGCGGCGTGGCGTGATAAATCCGGACGCCTTCGGTCAAATATTCGGTATTGGCGCGCGTGGCCGCGGTCGCAAAGCGGATTTTGTCGGGCATGCCGTTAAAGGCCCATTCCAGAAAATCTTCCATGTCGATTCCGGCGCCCCCGAGGATGTCCTCGATTTTGTCCCAAGACACAATCGCCGAAGACTTTTTTAGGCGTGAAACCTTAATGACCTGCTGATAATCAAGGCGGTCGGTCAGGTCCGCCAGGTGCGCGAGCGGTATCGGCCGACCGGGCCGGGATGAGCAGTTTTTCCGGAGCTCTTCGATGGCCCGCGCGATATTCAGATGCCCCGGAATTTTTTTTGGGGCATGAGAATAACCTCCGGGTTTTTCGTAATTGGGAAGCTGGGTCATCAGGTAGAGAACGGCCGGCTGATCTTCATCGCCGTTACGGATGCCATGGGGAACGGAGCCGTCAAGTCCGAAGGCCTGCTTGCTTGTGAGCGGATATTCCCGGCCGCCGCTCGTGATTTTAAGATTGAATCCTTCGGTGAGGAATCCGATCACGGGCCGCGGGACGGGCAGCGCGAGTTTTTGGACGGCGCGTTTCGGCGGCAGCGTAAGGCGCGCGCAGAAGAAATCCTTTTTTGTGTTGAGCGGCGCCGAAATAGGGGCAAGTTCAAAATCTTCAAAAGGGATGTGCAGGGCTTCGTGCCACTCAATCGGCGCGCGTTTGCGGATCCGGATACCCTCAATTTTTTGCGGCGCTCGTCCCTTTAAGGCGAAATAATTGGCCGGGTCCCACTCGCGGCCCATCAAAACCAGATCCTTAACCGTGACTCCCAGGGCGCGGGCCGCGCGCTCAAGATTTTGGGCGGAGGTCGCCTGCTGGTGATCGTTCTCGATATTCTTAAGGGTGGGAACGGCCAGTTGAACACTCCGGGCAAAGTCCGGCTGCCGGATCCCCTTGTCGATGCGCAGGGTCTTGATCACCGAACCGATCCGCGGCCTGCGTGCGGCCGGAAAAGGCCCAAAAGCTTCCCGGTATTTTTCGAAAATTTCACGATACATAAAGAATGAAACTAAATTTTTTTGAAAAGCCTTTCGCCTCATTACGCCCAAAAGACGCACCTAACCATAGAGTTTAACAGTAACTATTTAGCCCATTGAAGTTGCGGGGCAAGAAATCCTTGCCTGTGGGCGAGATAAGCGGTTTTGAGGGAGGAAATTACTTCCCCGCCTTGCAGTTGCAGAGTGTGAAGTAAGCTCA
>JAHFHI010000147.1 GCA_023246995.1 Candidatus Omnitrophota bacterium | reverse complement strand
TTCAATGGACGGAAGCACTTCGGTCTGCTCAAGCTCCCGGTCTCGCGCCTTTAACTCGGCCAGGCGATAGGCTATTTCCGACCGGCTCCGGAGCCCGAGAATCTTCCTCTCTTCCGCCGCAAAACCCTTTTCGGTTTCGGTGAGCTTCTTATAGATCCCGCTCGCGGAGAGATTTGCGGCGACAGCCTGCTGATAGGCCTCAAGCGTCTTTGCCCCTCGGTCAAGAAAAACCGAGAATTCCTCAAGATCTCGGAGGCTCGATAGGTCGAGAGAGTCCAGATATTTGAGCGAAACGTAAAATATATTTTTACTCCGGTCGAGATGATAGACATGCGGCTCACGGACCCGCTCATCATAAAAAAGAAGGTGTGTGGGGATGTCCACCCCGTAAATGCTTAAATTCTCTTTGGCGCGGGCCACGCGCTGGACCGCGGACAAATCGCCCCGGTCCCGGGCCATTTCACGGGCCCTTTTTTCCAAAAGCCCGAAGGCCAGCATGATTTTTCTCTCCCGTAAAAGAGCCACTCCCACCTCAAGAGTTTTTGCGGGGCGAAGAGGAATGCTCGGGTAAGCTTGCACCACACTATCCCCCCGGAAACGGCGCAGAAAGGCCGGCGAAGGGTGTCTACCTTCAGGCACGCGCAGGGTACCCGGGCCGGGATACGGAAGAACGGCAGACTTTTCAACCAGGGCCAGCTCCCGGCGAAGCTGCTCGCCGCGACCGGCCGCTCTCATCGATCCCTCGGCCACGCCGCGAAGGATGAGCTGATAAATCTGTGCCGTGAAAGTCCGGTCGGCGTAAACGGCTCCGGCCATCTCGCGGAACAGATCCCGCGAGCGCCCCGGATCCGAAAACATGCGAGAGATTTCGGCCGGGGATTCTTTGTGTGAAACCCAGAGCTTCTGAAGCTGCTCCTTAGCGTCCCGGCCGAGTTTCTTTTCCAGATGCATGAAAAGCCCGAACTCCGCGTCATACTGAAAGGGCAGCACTTCCCAGAAAAAGGGGCGGCCCTCGGTCTGATTCAGATAAAGCATATTGGCCAGGTTATCCTGCCCTGTGACGACGCTCGGCAGGTCGCCGCTATAAAGGAACATTTCCCCGAAAAGTTTTCGGGGCACGGAGTAATCCAGAATCAAAGTCACGGGACTTCCGGGCTCGTCCCGCGCGATCTCAAGCTCCCGGCGTTCGTCGCTATAGATAAGAAGGCGGTAATGTTTCGCGGCCGCGATTTCGGCGGCTTTGGCCTGAAGGGCGGCATCCCGCCTTCCGGTCGCGATGAAAATGGTTTTCTCCGACTGCGCGAACGCGGACGAATCCAGAGCCGCGGTCTCAAGCCGGGCAAAATAATTCTCGAGAGTTTGCGCGTTATGCGCGTAGACAAATCCCCATTTCGACGCGGCGCTTCTTGCCAGGTCTTTCTGCCCCAGAGCTTCGTCCAGCTTTTCCCAGCCTTCAAATTTTTTAAGAATCTGCACTCGGGCCGCGCGGATGCCTTCCGGGGTTAACGCGGCTTTTTGCTCCATGAATCTTTTTGTGACCGGAGAAACCGGGGGGAGCCCGATCTCCTCCTCCCCCAGCCCCAAATGCCCGTTTAAGATTTCAAGCGGCTTTGTGACCGTGCTCGTGAACCCGAGCTCCTGCACCAGGACTTTTGCCCCGGCTTTTCCTCCCTGGGCAAGGTTACGCGGGCGATCCCGCAGAACATCCTCGGGCGTGGGGCCGAGCGCGTAGATAATCGAGGCGTCGTTTTCACCGATCACCTGATCGCGCAGCGCCTCACCATGGATCACTTCAATTCCCTCTACGACCTGCCGCGCTTTTTCGGGATCAAGATCTTTTAAAAGCTTTGCCTCAGCGGCCGTCCGGAGATCGGTGTCTTTTAGCATCACAAGCCGCACGGTTTTGGCCGGAAAGGTGTCGTGCAGGACCTGCGCGGCATTGACCGCAAAAACAAGATCGCCCATCCCCGCCATTCTTTCAGGGAGCACCACGTTGATCGCTTCAAAATCATTGGCATCATAAAAAAGATAGGGCGCTTCGGTTTCGAGCCTCTGAATCGCGCGAGAAAAATCCCATCCCAAGCCCTCTTTAAACAAGGCGAGAGCCCGCGCGGTTGAAAGCCCTGCCCCAAACTGCACGTTCACGCGCAAGGCGCCGTCGGGAGAAAGCCGAACCGCGTTTTCTTGCGCGTTCGGGTCATAGGCAATGGCTTTGATCTGGGCCGCGTTTTCATGGCGAAGAAGGATATTCAGCGCCGTCAAAATCTGCGGGCTCGAGGAAAGAAATATCCGGGCCGCGCGGTCGAGATCGGTTTTGTAATCACCTGAAAGCTCCATCGTTTGAGCCCGCACTTCGGAACGCTTGCGGGGAGGCTCTTTTTTGATTTCGATAAAATAAAAAGGTTTATCAAAATTCCGGTTTGTCTGGATCAGGCTTACTTCGTATCCTGAATATTTTTCCTCAATCAGCGTCCGCAGACGGTTTAACTCAGGAAAATCGCGCCGGTCTTCGACAATCACGGTGTAGTCCCATACGTTTTTGCCGCGCTCACTCCGCATTTGGGAAGAAAGTTCGGCATTCTGAAGGCTCGCGCTCGCGAGCAATTCTTTCATCGCGTCCGGGTCGAGGATTTTCCCCTTCCCGCGCACTTCCGAGCGGGCTGCCGGCGCGGCGCCAGCAAGTTTCTCGAGCTCGCGGACCCAGGCTTCAAAGCGGTTTGTCTCGGAAAGGACGGCCCCTTCTGCCCGGGCATGATCCCAATACCGTGCTTCAGCCCTTAGCGCGTCATCCCGAAGCCGGCGGATCATTGTTTTAAGAGCCAGCAGCTCGTCTTCGGCTTCATGAACATAGCTCCCGGGGGTGCTCTTTCCGTAAGCTTCGTCCTCCGTCCGGTGCTTGAGATACATGGTAAGCACCCGGATCCGAGCGCGGGTTTCCTTAACAGCGGTAGCCTTTTTCTCCGACTCCTCCTTAAGTTTGGCGCCGTCCTCGCGATATCCTTCAAGGCGCTTTTGCGCCTGCGAAAGCTCCTGCTTCGAACTGTTCAGCGCGGCCTTGGGATCCTCTCCCCGGATCAAAAGCCTCTGGCGGGCCAGAAAAACCGTCCTCTCATGTTCCGCAATTTTCTCCTCGGCGCGGCGAATCGTCTCGCGCACGCCATGAAGGCGATTGCGAAGATCTTCCAGTTTCGACTTCCCGGCTTTAAGGTCTTCTTGATTATTTTCAAAACGGGTTTTCAGATTCGAAATGTTCTTTTCAAACCTTCCGGCTTGAAAGGGCGTCAGAACCGAGATCCGGCCGAGGGTCTTGTAACTTGACTCTTCGTTGCGCAGGTAAATCCCGAGCAGGATGCCCGCGTCTTCAAAATCCTCCGCGGCCTTAACAAGCGGCGTCATTTCTCCGCGGATATTCGCTTCATCGCCAAGCAGGCGTTCGCGGGCGCCGCGCAATTCCTGCACCTCCAGGGCCAGACCCGCGATATCCATGGTCTTCGCGAGTGGGGCGGGCTCTTCGGGCGAGCGGGCGGTCTGGCTGATCATCCAGGTTGAAAAACCGGCACCGAGCACCCCGAAAAGGCCTCCGGCCGCGAGCTTCACCCAAAGCGGCGCCCTCGCGGTCCCGGCGCGCACCTCGGAACGGAAAGACGGGCCCGGTTTTTGGGCGCGCGCAGCCTCCTGAAGCCAGGCAAGCATGGCTTCTTTCAATAATTTTTCTCCTTTGCGATTGAAACCCGAAAACATCTTGCCTCTTTCTTCTTCATCCCCCGGTAAAACAAGCCGGCCCTCGCTCGTGTAGGGAATAGCGACTTCTCCTTTGAGCTGCCCGTTTTGACTGCGGACGAAATAAACCACGGTTCCGCCCTTCCACGAATCGGTGGGAGAAAGACTGCGGTAACTTTCCGAGCTCATGGCGAGCTCAAGGGGCTGGCCGAGCACCCGCAGTTCCATATCCATGGGGATAATCGGAAGCATTCGCGAAAAAGAAAACGTTTCCACGCTCACTTTTTCCTGCGGGGCGCTTGAAAGAGCGAGACCCATGGCAAAGGCTTCTTCTCCCACAAACACACGGTCTAGAGGGATCCCGGCCTCTTCCAATTTTTGCCGGATTAAACCTCTCTGGCTTGCGAGATAGGGAAAGGGCGGGTTACCGTCATTGACTTTTTTCAGGTTGGATTGCTCAATAGGGCCGCGCACGCGGTCCATTTCATCCTGTTTCTTCTCGACTTCTAGAAGGAAATCCCGCTGGACCTCGGGGTTCCCTAAATTTTCCAAAACATCAAAAGCCAGAACCCCTGAAAAATCCCGAACCGCTCGCTCATGACCCGTCAACTCCGAAAATTCACGGCGGGTTTCCTCGGCGTTCTGGATGACGCGGTCTGAAAAAAGCATGGGTTCCGGCACATTGGCATCCGGGGCCTGCGCCGGGCTCTGTGAGGGATAATTGACCGCGAAACTCCGCTTGTTGTCCTGAAGCTCATCCCCGCGAAGGCCCACAAGCACCTGCTTGGAAGTCCCGTTCACTTCCGTCCGGTCCCATACGCCCCGGTAAAGGAAGAGTTTGGGAGGCGTCCCGAGCCAGCCTTCTTTCAGAAGCTCGCTCAACGCGACCTTGACCGTCATTTCCGTAATCGAGTGCGCGCCGTGGTCCATGAAACCCTCGCCGTTGGCGATAATCACGGCCGGGGCGGCTTCGCGAATCAACTCCTTGATGCGCTCAATATCATCGAAGCTCGCCGTGCTGTCTTTGATGGCGCCAT
>JAHFHI010000146.1 GCA_023246995.1 Candidatus Omnitrophota bacterium | reverse complement strand
GGCAGAGCCGGGCGCGCTCGCCGCCGCTTAGAACCGCGAGTTTTTTACGGACTTCGTCACCCTTGAAAAGAAAACATCCGGCCATGTTTAAAATATCCTGATTGGTGACTTCAAAGGGCGCCCCGCGCCGCAGATAGGCATAAATATCGTCCTTGGGGTCCATGGTCTCGACCACATGCTGGGCATAATAGGCGACCTTGAGCCCCGTCCCCCACCTGAAATTTCCGCCGAGCGGCTGAAGGTTCGCGGCAATGGTTCGTAAAAAAGTCGTTTTCCCCTGCCCGTTTTCCCCGAGAATCGCCACATGGGCCCCGCGGTTGATTTCCAGGCTGATGCCGGAAGCCACCGCTTTGCCCGGATACCCGATGTTTAAGTCCTCGCACCAAAGCGCCGCTCCGGTTTTATTCTCCACCTCGGGAATGCGGATTCTCACCTGGCCGGTGCCGTGGAGAATCTCGATCGTCCTAAGCCTCGCCATCTGCTTCATTTTTGACTTGGCCCGGGTGGCGGTCGAGGCCCTGGCTTTAAACCGGTCGACAAATTCCTGAAGCTGCTCTTTTTTCTTTTCTACGCCGCGGTTATAGGCCTCAATCTGGCGGTCACGCTCCTCTTTGAATTCGAAATACTCCTCGATCGGGCCCGGAAAAAAAGACACCCGGCCGTGTTCGACTTCCAGGGTTTCGGTGCAGGTCCTTTTTAAAAACTCGCGGTCGTGGGACACGATCAGATAGCCGCCGTTAAAATTTTGAAGGAAGTTTTCGAGCAAAATAAGCGTCGAGAGGTCCAGATAATTGGTCGGTTCGTCCAAGACCAGAAAGTTAGGGTCCTCGAGGAGCATGGCCGCGAGCTTCACGCGCGTGCGATAGCCCCCCGCGAGTTCCGCGATCGGCCGCTCGAGCATTTCATTTTTGAGCTGGAATTGGCCCGCGACTTCCGAACACTGCCAGGATTCTTTGTCCGTGTAACGGGTAAGAAACTCAAGCACCGGCTCTTCGAGCTTGAAGGGGTCGTATTGTTTGAGATACCCCAGGCGCAGCGCGGAGTTTTTGGTGACGGTCCCGGCATCCATCTCCTCTTCGCCGGTAATAATCCGGCAAAGGGTGGACTTGCCGGCGCCGTTCCGGCCGATCACGGCAAGGCGCTGGCTGCGGGTAAACGAGGCGGTGGCGTCCTCGAGGATGGTGACGGCCCCGTAACGCTTGCGAATTCCGTTAATCTGCAGCAGCACGCTCATCTAAAAACCTGAAAATAGACCCGTCTTAGCGATTCCGGCGTGCGGCAAAAGCAAAATGGAGAAAATATTTTTTCCAAAGGCCTTCGTTCGAGCCGTACTCATTGTCACCAAAAAAATAATCCGCCAAGGCTTCCCGGACACGGGCCAGCTCTCTGCGGCGGGGATAGGTCCCCGGCTTTTCTAAAGTCAAGTCCACGAGTTCGAAAGCGCGATCAAGCGCTTTTTGGCAAAACGCTTCATTTTGCTTAGCGCGCCAGTTAAGCGCGCGCTCGACCTCGCTCCCGATATGGGCCATCTGCTCGACGAAACTCATCTGCCCCCATCGTCCGGCGGCTAAACTCGGGTGTTGGTAGCTCACGATTCGATCCTGCGGGTCACGATCAAAAGAATTTTTCGACGGATCTCTTCGTCTTCCACGCCGCGGCTTCGGTTACCGAGCGAGGGCCGCACGTTAATCATGGAATCAAACTCGACGAAATCCTCTTTTGCCGCGTCCGGATAAAGATTGATCCCCCAAAGGTTTTGTTGGCTAGCCCCATCCTCCAAAAGCAGCGCCTCAAGATCCGAATGAAGTTCCGCGTCAATCGCGAGCGTTTCCCGGTCAAGATCCACAACGGCTTTCACCATGTCGCCGAATCTTCCGGAGGCCATTTGCCTCAACTCTTCACGGCTCAATTTTGCGCTGATAATTTTCATAAGGTTTATAAGGAACCCGTAAATTTCACTTTCTTTTCAAACTAAAACTTCTCATAACGGCGCGGGCGGAAGAGAAACTTTAAGGAAGGTCGGTTGAGCCCATGAGGAATTGGTCCACCGCGCGCGCGGCGCCCCGCCCCTCTTGAATGGCCCAAACCACAAGGCTCTGGCCGCGGCGCATGTCCCCGGCCGAAAAAATTCCTTTGACGCTGGTGGCATACTTCCCGTGCTCGGCTTTCACGTTCGAGCGCTCATCGCGCTCCACCGCGAGCGCCTGAAGCAGCGTGTCTTCCGGTCCGAGAAACCCCATGGCCAGGAGCACAAGATCGGCGGGAAGTGTTTTTTCCGTGCCCGGAACTTCTTTGGGGATGAAACGGCCCTTCTCATCTTTTTGCCATTCGATATTCACGATCACGATTCCCGTGACCTTCCCCTGGGCGTCTCCGGTAAACTTTTTGGCGGTGACAAGGTACTGCCGGGGGTCGTTCCCAAAAGCCGCTGCGGCCTCTTCCTGCCCGTAATCAAGCTTGTAGACCTTCGGCCACTGCGGCCAGGGGTTGTCCGCCGCGCGTTCCTGCGGCGGCTTGGGCAGAATTTCGAGCTGAATCAGACTTTTACAGCCGTGGCGCATGGCCGTCCCCACACAGTCGGTCCCGGTATCCCCGCCGCCGATCACGATGACATGTTTATCCTTGGCGGAAATAAATTTCTCTCCGGGTTTTCCGTCAAGCAGGCTCTTGGTATTGCCGTGCAGAAATTCCATTGCGAAATGAACGCCCGCGAGATTCCGGCCTTCGATGGGAAGATCCCTCGGTTTGGTGGCGCCGCAGCAAAGGACGGCGGCGTGAAAATCCTTCAGGAGTTTTTCAGCCGCGTAGTTCTTTCCCACTTCCGTATGGGTGACAAACTTGACCCCTTCGCTTGTCATCAAGTCCACCCGGCGCTGCACGATCTTTTTATCGAGTTTCATGTTGGGGATGCCGTACATCAGGAGTCCGCCGATCCGGTCCGCGCGCTCAAAAACCGTCACTTCATGGCCGGCCCTGTTAAGCTGCGCCGCGCAGGAAAGCCCGGCGGGACCGGAGCCGATCACCGCGACTTGCTTACCCGTCCGTTTTTCCGGAACCTGCGGCTTCACCCAGCCTTCGTCAAACCCCGTGTCAATAATGGCGCATTCGATGTTTTTAATGGTGACCGGAGGTTCACTGATCCCGAGCACGCAGGAGCCTTCGCATGGCGCGGGGCAGACCCGGCCGGTAAATTCCGGGAAATTGTTGGTCTTGTGCAGGCGCTCAAGCGCTTCCTCCCAAAGCCCCCGGTAAACAAGATCATTCCATTCCGGGATCAGGTTATTGATCGGGCAGCCCGAGGCCATTCCCGCCAGCAAATTGCCGTTATGGCAGAAGGGAATGCCGCAATCCATACAGCGTGCGCCCTGCTCGCGGAGTTTGCCCTCGGCCATGTGCTCATGAAACTCGTTCCAATCGCGGACGCGTTCCTTGGGATTGCGGTCCGTGGGCAGCTGTCTTGGAATTTCGATAAATCCGGTGGGTTTTCCCATAGAAAATTCAGGCGAGACTTAAAGAGGGCTCTCTTACGTCTGCTAATTGCCCCCTACTCTGGAGAGATCGCGCGCATTGGCTTCAAAGGCCGCCATGATCGCTTCTTCGCCGCTCAAACCGGCGCTCTGCACCCGCTCCATGGCAAGCAGCACGCGCTTGTAATCTTTGGGAATGACTCGGACAAACTTGGGAACCATTTCCTCCCACAGGCCGAGGATATGCTTGGCCCGGCGGCTCTGGGTGTAGCGCTGGTGGCGTTCGATCATTCCGCGCACTTCCTTGATTTCTTCGGCCTTCTCAAGCTTTTCAAGATCGACCATTTGCTTATTGCAGCGCCCGGCAAAATCCCCCTGAAGATCAAGCACATAAGCGATGCCGCCCGACATGCCGGCGGCAAAATTCCGGCCCGTTGCCCCTAAAACCAGGACCCGGCCTCCGGTCATGTATTCACAGCCGTGGTCGCCGACAGACTCCACGACCGCCGAGACGCCGCTATTGCGCACGCAGAAGCGCTCCCCGGCCATGCCCCCGATATAAGCCTCTCCTTGAGTGGCCCCGTAAAACGCCACGTTGCCGATGATAATATTTTCTTCGGGAACAAAAGTGGAGCCGGCCGGCGGATAAATGATGATCTTCCCGCCGGAAAGTCCCTTGCCCACATAATCATTGGCGTCACCTTCCAGCTCAAGGGTCATTCCCGGCGGCACAAACGCGCCGAAACTCTGGCCGGCCGAACCTTTAAATTGGAAATGAATCGTATCCTCCGGAAGACCTTTGGCGCCCCACCTTCGGGTGAGCTCGCTTCCCGTGATCGTACCCACCACACGGTTGGTGTTTTTAATCGGGAGAGAGGCCTTCACGCGTTCTTTGCGTGCCAGAGCCGGTTCAGAAAGGGCAAGAAGCGCGGTGTTATCAAGCGCCTTGTCAAGCCCGTGATCCTGCGGCATTTGACAGAAACGGCCCACTTCCGGCCCGGCATCGGGCGCGTGAAGAACCTTTGAGAAATCAAGCCCCTTGGCCTTCCAATGATCCACGGCAAGCGCCGTATCGAGTTTGTCCACCCGACCGACCATTTCGGAAACAGTTCTAAAACCCAGCTGGGCCATGATCTCACGCATTTCCTGCGCGATAAAGCGCATGAAGTTGACCACATGCGCCGGATCTCCGGTAAATTTCTTTCGCAAAACCGGATCCTGCGTGGCCACGCCGACCGGGCAGGTGTTCAAATGGCAGACGCGCATCATGATGCATCCGAGCACCACGAGCGGCGATGTC
>JAHFHI010000145.1 GCA_023246995.1 Candidatus Omnitrophota bacterium | reverse complement strand
TCTCCACAAGGGCGGGGGAAAACGTAATCGCGGCCCAAAGGACAAAAAGCCCGTATCGGGAAAATTTCCGCAGCGAGTCTGAATTAAACCTTTGAAGCAACATTCCTACTTGCATGGTGTTCATTTCCCCTGTTTGAGCGGGTTAAAAAGCACCAGTATTTTAGCAGATTATACAGCGCTGAAAGAACCGCAAACTGGAAACCCGTCCAACCGTCCAAAATTCCGAGCTTGGCGAAATACAAAGAAATAAAAACTGCGGGGGGCCTGAAGACGAGATCGAAAACGCCCGGGTGCCGGCCTTTCTGAAGAAGGGTTTTGATCTCAAGGGCAACATACTGCTTGAGCTTGAAACGGTAATGGGCCATGTCGCGCGTGCTGTAGTGAAGCAACCGGCCATTCAGACGCCCGATCGGCAAATCGGTCTTGACCCATTCGTGGACCGGCTGGACAAACCTCCCCTGCGCGCGCGGAAAAAGACGGATCGGAAAATCACCCTGGGTGCCGCTATAGCGAAGGCGGCGTCCCAAAAAATAAGTTTCACGGCCCACCGCGTAGGCTTTCGGCGCCTCTCCGGAATTGCGGGTAACGCAGAGAATTTCTTCGGCCAGAGCCGAAGGGATCCGTTCATCGGCGTCAATAAAGAAAACCCAATCCGAACCGGCCTGGTCCAGGGCGGCATTCTTCTGGGATGAAAAATCCGTAAAGGGACGCTCGTAAACTTTATCGGTGTAACGGCGGGCGATTTCTCGGGACCGGTCCGAACTTCCGCTGTCGACGACCACGATTTCATCCGCCCACCGCACCGAATCAAGGCAATCGGGAAGGTGATCCTCTTCGTTCAGCACAATGAGACAGGCCGACACGCTCACGGAGCGCATACCTTTCGAAGAGCCTCAAAGAATCCCAGGGCCAATGCCGGATCGCCCTTTAAGAGCGCAAAGAAAACGCGCGCGGGAAGAAAAACAACGTGCTGGAACCAAAAACCGGGCCCCGAGAAATTTTTCCACATAAAGAGAAACGTGTTGCGGTGGGCCAGAGTGCGTAAGGCGAGCGGCTTAAAGGCGCGCTTGAAACTCGCCTGCCCCATATGATAGACCACGCTCCGGGGTTCATAATAAAGGCTAAGCCCCGCCCGCCTGGCCCGCAGGCACAAATCCACATCCTCCATGATCCCGGGCAGATAGCGGCTGTCATACCCTCCAAGAGCTAAAAAATGAGTCCTGGAAAAAGCTCCGAAACCCGACGAAAAGGTCTCGGACGGCACCTGGGCTTCCTTCTCGTATCCGGGATATCTTGCTTCGCACCCGAAAAGGCCGAACTTGATCCCGGCTTTGGAAGAACCCGCTTCCACCAAGCGTCCGTCAAAACTCATCACACGGGGCGCGACGAGAAAGGTTTTGGGATCGCGGCTGAAACGCTCGAGTAAGGGGTCGATAAAATCCCGATCGACCCGGATGTCGTTATTGAGCAAAATAACGGCTTCCTCTGAAATTTTAGGCAGGTATTCGTTGTAAGAGCAGAGCACACGATTTGCCGACGCCGTTTCAAAATGGACGCCGGGAAATTTCTGTTCTATGATTGAGCGGGATTCGTCCCGGCTCTGATTGTCAAGAACGCTCACCCGGGTCTCAAACTGCGCTCTCGCCGCCGCCTTAACGATGCTGGGAAGACATTCTTCTAAGAGCTCCGCGCCGTTGTAATTGAGAACGATGACGCGGGCTTTGGGCCGTTCAGCCATCAACGGGCGCTGGCGCGGGCTAAGATCCTCGGCTCGGGTTGGCTTCGGCGCAGAATATAGGAGGGCAAACCGGAGCCGAACTGCCCCATGGAATGTTCGTAACGGATCGCGGGGGCGCCGGGATTGAATGGGATGTTCAGGATCGCCCGGACATCGCGCTCGACAAAATCGCGGAGGTTCACCAGCTCTTCGCTGGTGAGGTGATCGGTGAACACATAGGCCTTATAACCGCCGTCCGGATCCCCTTTGTAATAATCCGCGACCTCGTTGTAATCCACCTCATAACTGTAGAGGCGGTCCCCGGTTTTTTCGTAGGTATAGACCCAGACGTCGGGGCGCGCGGACTCCCTGCGGGAAAAATCATAATACGGCGTGCCGGGATAAGTCGTAATAATCGTGACATCAAAATCATCGGGTTTTACTTCCAGAAGCCAGTCGTGGGTTTCCATCACGGTCTGACGGCTTTCCCCGGGATGACCGATCGACATGAGGGCCTTCACCTTCAGGCCGTGGCGGCGCGCGATTTCAACGGCGCGCGTATTCTGCTCACGCGTCGCCTTCTTGTTGATATTGGTGAGAATTCTCGGGGAACCGGATTCGAAACCCGTCAAAAGCCAGCGGAAGCCGGCCCGGTACATGGCTTCGGCCTGGGAATCGTTGAAAAGCTCGGCTTTGACAAATCCCCGCAGCCGGAACTCGGTTCCGAGCTCCTTTTGCAAAGCCTCAATTCCGTTCATGAGCTCGACCATTTTGGGATTCACATTCAATTCGTCATCATAAAACATGAACGCCGTGTAGCCGTAGCGCTCAAAGAGGTGGCGGATCTCTTCGATGATATTCTGCGAACTGCGCGTGCGGATCACGCGAAGCATGGGCGACTGACGCCCGCCGCAGAAACCGCACTCAAAGGGGCACCCAAGCTGGGCAATCAGGCTGGTGGCCCTGTGTCCCTCAATGGTGTAGTGATAGCTCGACATATCGACCAGGTGGCGCGAAGGAAAAGGAAGAGCCTCAAGCTTTTGATTGTTCAGAAAAAAACGGGAAACACGGTCATTGGCATCCACTATTTTCGGAGGATTTTCCCCCACCGCCTCAAAAATAGCTTCCTCTCCGTCGCCCACGACCACAACGCTAAAGAGCCCAAGGATCTGCTCCATGGCCTTGGTCGCGCGTCCCTGAAAGCCTTCAAGACTTTCTTTTTTGAAGGCGGAGTGAACCAGGGTGACATGCGGCCCGCCGAGGATCAGGCGGGCGGTAGGGATCTCTTTTCGAATGTTTTTGGCAATCTTGGCCGTTGCCGGCATCTGGGGCGTGGTTGAAGTGATGCCGTAGATACGGGCTCCGGAGGTTCTGGCATAGTCCCGCATGGCCTCTTCAAAGTTTTCAATGCCGGAAAGGTCCAGCATTTCAACCGCGTAGCCGGCGCGTTCCAAAACGGCCGCGACCTTGAGGATTCCCAGATTGACGAAAACGCGCTCATCGAGCAGAAAAATCGAGGGCGGTGTCACCAAACAGATTGTCGGGCGCTCTTTTTCCATAGAAGGAATGATATTTATATCGTCTCTTTTTTACGTAACTGAAAGAGAGGCCTAAGTTTAACACATAAACCCCTTTTTTCAACTCTATTCTCTCTTGACAACCCTATGGGGTTTGGCTATTTTTGGCTCATGCCCGTCCCCACTGAACCCCAAATCACCTTTATCATTCCCGTCTACAATGAAGAGTTCAATATCCCCGGTGTTTTCAAGGACTTATATCAAGTTATTGCGGCCCATCCCGAATGGCAGTCCGAGGTCATTGTCATTGAAGACGGCAGCAAGGACCGCACCCGGGAGGTCCTTGCGGGGCTAATCCAGCAGTATCCCGAAACCCGCCTGATCCTGCACGAAAAAAATCAGGGTTACAACCGATCCATGCGTGACGGCATGGCACAGGCGCGAGGACGCTACCTGATGTATATCGGCGCCGATGAGGAATTTGACTGTTCCGAGGTCCCGAGTTTTGTCACCCCCCTCTTAACAAGCGGGCCCGGTCATGCGGACCTGGTGCTGGGGGTGCGGTGGCAGCGAAACGCCTACAAACTCCACCGCTTTTTTCTTTCAGTGATTTATATTTTCCTGCTCAATTTCATGTTCAAAATGAGGATCAATGACTACAACTGGTCGCAGGCTTGGAGGCGGGATCTTTTGGACCGGATCCGCCTCGGGTCAGACTCTCTTTTTATGCTTCCGGAAATTATTATCAAGGCTCATGATCTGGGCTATAAAATTAAGGAAGTCCCTTCCAACCACCGCGGCCGGCGGACGGGCCGCTCTTCTCTGAATTTCAAAATCATGTCCAAGGCCCTGGCCGACGCCCTGCGCTTCTGGGGCGTGCGCCGCTCCCGCGACTACAGCCCCGGGATTGCGGCAAACCCTTCACACTCAAGCCGGACGGTTTTTGCAGCCGCCGGATCAAATCCAGACCGCTAAGGGTTAAGCCCGGTTTTCTTGAGGACGTAAAAGCCGTCGGCTTCGAAGTCTATCTGATATCCCGCATCCAGCAGATCCGAAAGACTTTTCTCGAGAGGGTCGCTTTGGGGCTCCCAAAATTCACGGGCCATAACCACATAATCCGCACCAAACAGCAGCGCACTCTCGGCCTTGGACGGCGCGGCGAGATAGGAAAACTGCTGGATCTGACGGCGGTTCCCGGCTTGCGGCACAAAGTTATTGTGCGTGAGCACGCTCGCCTCCGGCGGAATCGCGCCGAGCCGGCTTCTTATGAGATCCCGGCGCGGGCTCAAGTGGCCTTGAATCTCCCAGACCCGGTAATATTCCGAAGGGCCGGAAGCCAAAATCCCGGCCACAAGGATCACGCCTGCCGCGCGTCGCTTCCCCGAATGGCTCCATTTAAGCCGGGCTGCCAAGCGCTCAAACCCCAAAAAAGCGGCGGTAAAAAGAAAGGCCGAAAGCCCGATGGTATAGTGGAACCCGAAAGAACGCATGGTGGGGTTCTCGGATAAAATGTTCTGAAAAAAAACGGGCAGG
>JAHFHI010000144.1 GCA_023246995.1 Candidatus Omnitrophota bacterium | reverse complement strand
GCGCCGGTTGAGGCGCAGGCGCGGAAAAAGAAGCAATCCATGCCGCGAGTGCGGCCCCGGCGGGATGCGTCGCCGCGCGGCTCCAAAATCTCTCCCAGGATTGCCGCAGAGACTGGCCCCAGGCTGCAACACGGTCCTGCCAGGTAATCCATTTGCCCGGCGTTTCAGCCGTTGCGGGAGCCGGCGCCTCGGCGGGGGCTTCGAGAAGTTCGGTCTCGATCTGCCGGCCGGAGAGCAGCACCTTGGTCAAACGCCCGTCGCCCGAGGGCATGAAAAGATGGATGGCTCCGCTTTGCGCGTCAAACTCCACGCGCGTGGATTTTTCAAAAATGCCGAGTTTAGCCACCGCGGCTCCGAGATCCTGGGCAATCTGGGCTTCCCCAACACCAAGCCGGCGGAGCTCCGGAATCGCGTTTTCGTGCCAGGCGCGTAAAATGAGATTTCTCGGCTCCTCGGCCCGGATCCCCGAAAGCGCGGCGTAATCCGAAGACTGCACGAGCTGGGTCAGATACCACTTGGCAAGCGCCTTCCCGGCCGATTTCAGGAGCTCGAGATCCGCGTGCGTGCCCATCATGACTTCTTCATAAAGATCCGGATTTTCAAATTCCGTCATACGCGGCGCGATCACGATATGGGCAATATTTTTTTCTTTCAGGCGGGCCACAAGGCCGTTTGTGTGAAACCCTCCGGCGATCAGCACCGCGGTCTTAACCCGGCCGCTCGTCTCCCCTGCCAGTTTGAGGGTATTTTCGAGAAGCGTCTCATCACGCTTCTTAGAAAGCAGATAAAACTTCTCGGCCATCCCGAAAAGTTCCGGGGCCAGACGCGGGTAGGAAGCATTTTTGCGCTCCCCGCCGAAGGTTTTGAAACGCCTGCGAAACGCTTTCGGGCGCAGATATTTTCTGATTTTTTGATAGAGCGCGTCATTGTCACGGGTCATATCGAGGGAGAGAAGTTTGGTGATAAGAAGATAATCACGTCCGAGCTTGAGGAGCGCCTTTTCAGAGCCCCCGCCCGCGAGCTTGGCTTCAAGATCCCCTTCAAGAACCTCGAGCTCTTTAAAAAGCGACGCGGTGTCAATTTCTTCGCGCAGGATGAGCTGGCCTGCAAAGGCCAGGAAGTCCGGATGCCCGAAAAGCGAAATGCCTTCGCCAAGCGTACGCTTCCATAAATGTTCGAAGAAGATTCGGACGCTTTTGACCTCCTCAAAACCTTGGTGCTCCGCAATCCAGGCCCGGAATTCCTCGGGCCCTTTTTTAGAAACGATAAGGCGAAGGCCCTTGGCCAAAAACTTGCCTTCCGCCGCCGCTTCTGCGGATTTCAGCTTGCCGAGCTTCCGGGCAAGACGCCGGGCGCTTCGGCGCGCCTTGGGGAGGTCAAAACTCCCCTGCACGTCTTCGACTTTCATGAGCCGGCTTAAATTAGGCCATTCAAACTGGTTGCGGGGATCGGCTAAATCAAGATCAAGATGCTTTTTGGCAAGCTCACGCAGGGTCCGAAAGGCCTCAAGAGGGTCATGGTCACGCGCTTCCCAGGAACGTCTGGCCCTGACAAAGTTGCGCAGGTCTTCGCTAAAAAATTCGTCTTCAAGACGGTCGAGGTTATATTGATAGGCCTGCAGCCAGGTATGGATCTCGGACTTTCGTTTTTTGAGCCCTTGAAAGAGCTGAAAACTCTCGTGGTAGAATTCCGGCTCCTCCACCCCGACAAGGTCAACCTGCTTGGCTGAATCCCCAAGGGAAAAAATCTCGGCGCCGGTAAGCTCCCCCAAATCGGCCAGATATCGGGCCATGCTGGCATTGACTTCGGAGGATTCAAACTGTGTCAGAAGCGCGGGTTCAAGCCGGCCTTTGGCGCCCTCCAACGCGACTTTCCGGATTTTGGCCTCTCCCCGGCTTAGCCGCTCAAGAATCGCGCTGATGTTGCGCTGGGCCTCGGGATGGGCGTGGGCGTCCTGAATATGGATCACGACCACCGGGGACGGCGCTTGCGCGCTGAAAAATTGAGGCGGGAGGTAGCGGCTTTTTACCGATCCAATGGCATCGGGAATTTCAAGGTTCTGGACAAGGCGGGCAACCTCCTGCCGGGGAAAAGCCGCTGCAACCGGAACCGGCGCGGACCACAGGGCGGTCTCAAAGAAAAAAACAAAGGCAAGAAGCCCTGACAATAAACGGACAGATTTAGGCTTCGAACCGGATTTGATTCCGGACATCAGCATTAAAATTCCTCTGAAAAGACAGGCCAATCACCATCAACTCGTTATATATTAAGTTGTTACAAAAAGTTAACACAGCACTTTTTTAAAGTCAAGGCAACTGACTGATAAAGTTGCCTATTTTTAATCTAAGTAATTGTTATTTATAGACTTAAAACTATAGAAAGACTGCGAGGAAGGGCTATGCCGGAAGGCGGCCTTCAAGCGCGCGGGAAAGAGTGGCTTGATCGGTATATTCGATATGGCTTCCCACGGGAATGCCGCGGGCAATGCGGGTTGCCTTAACCTGCAGGGGTTTTAGCACCTTAGCCAGGTAAAGAGCCGTTGTTTCGCCTTCGGTGCTGGGGTTAGTCGCGAGAATCACTTCACGGACTTTTCCTTCTCTGACCCTCTTTAAGAGCCCAGCCACCTGAATCTCATCCGGGCCTATGCCTTCAAGCGGGGAAAGAAAACCTAGAAGGACATGGTAAACCCCGACATAGCTGCCGGTCTTTTCGATCGCAATCACGTCCTTGGGGTCCTCGACCACGCAGATAAGGCCCCGGTCACGGCCGGGGTCTGAACAAATGTGACAGATATCGGTATTTGAAAAATTATGGCAAAGCGAGCAGAAAAGGACGTTTTCTTTAACGCTCACCAGAAGCGCGGCGAGATTTTCGACTTCGGCCTTGGGGGTTTTTAGAATATGAAAGACAATGCGTTCGGCCGAACGCCGGCCGATTCCGGGAAGCCTGACAAGCGCTTCCACAAGCCGGGCCATCCAGTCAGCATAGCCTTTCATTCAGTCCTGACGATCTTGGAGCCCTCAAAGATGTTCATCGCCTCAAGAACAATTTCTGAAAGCTTGGAATCCTTGGGCAGGGGCGCGGCTTCAGACTTTGCCGCCTGCTTTTCGCTTGTATCGGGCGTGGTTACCACAAATTGTATCTTGAGCCGCTTGGCGAAAAGGACTTCGAAGGCCTCCTGAACAAACTGCAGGTTTTGGGACTTTTCGAGAGTCTCTTTGTGAAACTGAAATTCACTGGGCATCCCGAGCACGACCGTATCCCCGGACACCTCGGCCGGTTCGGCTTCGGAGAGAAAAATCCCGATCGACATGCGCTTGGTCTTCACATACTCAATCACCCGGGGCCAGGCGGCTTCCACATCATTTAAGCTGATCGCGGCGCCGCCACTTATTTTGGCCGGCTCCGGGCCGGGAGTAATCGGCTGAATCGCGGGGCGGACCGGCGACGGAGATTCTTTCGGGCTTTGAGTGCCTGAAGAAACCTGCTTTGGCGCCGCAGGCGGCATCGGTGTGGGATTCAAAGGTGCGGCATCAGGGATTTCTCCGGGAGCCGTCTCTTGAAAGTTTTTTCCCGCGCCCGAAACAGCCTCCGCCATGGGCCTTAATCCTTCCAAATGCAGCAGTTTCAAAAGCGCAATCTCTATAAGAAGCCTCGGCGGAGCAAGATTACGGCGGATCTGGCCCTGCAGGTTCCCGAGGATACTCAAGGCCAGGAGAAGTTCACCCCGGCCGAAATCCGATCTCCGTTTGGCGAGCTCATTCATGCCTTCCGGGCTCATTTCGATAAACTGCGCCGTCTCTTTCCAGGCTTCCCCGGCGCAGTGAACAAGCAGGAGATTGCGGAAAAACTCAAGCAGGCCTTTGGCAAACTGCCCGAGGTCCTTTCCCTGATCGTAAAGCCCGGCCACCCTCGAAAAAATTTTCGGGGCATCTTTGGCTTTAAGAGCGGCCAGCACTTCAAAGTAAAGTTCTTCACTGGCCAGGCCCAGCATCAGGAGAACATCTTCTTCCCGGATCGTCCCAACCGAAAAACTGGCCATTTGATCGAGGAGTCCTTCGGCATCCCGAAGCGACCCATCGCTTGCTTTGGCCACGGCTAAAATGGCCCCCTTCTCGGCTTTGAGTTTCTCGGCCTTGGCGATTTCTTCGAGCTTGCGCGCTATTTCAGCGGCCGGAATGCGCTTAAAGTGAAAGCGGTGGCAGCGCGAGAGAATCGTGAGCGGCACCTTGTGCGGCTCGGTCGTGGCAAAAACAAATTTAACGTG
Source organism: Candidatus Omnitrophota bacterium (assembly GCA_023246995.1). Taxonomy (GTDB): domain Bacteria; phylum Omnitrophota; class Omnitrophia; order Omnitrophales; family Aquincolibacteriaceae; genus JAHFHI01. The sequence goes on along the minus strand of JAHFHI010000144.1, from coordinate 504 downwards.
GGGCGGCGGCTCTTCGAGGGTTTTTAGAAGCGCGTTAAAAGCCTCGGGCGTGAGCATGTGCACTTCGTCGATAATATAAACCTTGACCCGCCCGTGTACGGGTTTGAATTTCACGCCTTCGCGCAGGTTTCGGATTTCTTCAATCCCGCGGTTGGAGGCCCCGTCGATTTCGAGCACGTCAAGCGAGCTTCCGTCCGTGATTTCAGTGCAGGATGTGCACTTGCCGCAGGGGTTCTCGGTGGCGCCCTTTTCACAGTTGAGGGCCTTGGCCAGAATCCGGGCGGCCGAGGTCTTGCCCACTCCGCGCGGGCCTGAAAAAAGGAAGTTCTGGGGGATTCTTTCCTGGCGAATGGCGTTCTGGAGCGTCGTCACGATGGGCGCCTGGCCCACCACTTCATCAAAACTCTGCGGTCTGAATTTCCGGGCAAAAACGAGGTATGTCATGGGCTTCCCTGTGTCTGGAGGGGCTTATGATGCTTGATCGCCCGGTATTTATCAAGCATT
>JAHFHI010000143.1 GCA_023246995.1 Candidatus Omnitrophota bacterium | reverse complement strand
TGCGCCGTGCTGCTTGGCGCGTAAAGGCAGCGAGGCTGCCGGTTCAACGATCAATGTGGAACCGACGCAGAGCATCAGGTCGCAGGCTTCACACCACCGGAGGGCTTGGCGGAGGACTTCCGGATCAAGTTCCTGGCCGAAAGAAATGGTGGCCGGTTTTAAAAGTCCGCCGCAATCCAGGCAAAGCGGGATGGCCTCACCCGAGGCGAGCCGCGCATGCACTTCCTCCCAGGGCCTGTAAGCTCCGCAGCTAAGACAGACCGTCCGCCGGTTGGTGCCGTGAAGCTCTAAGATTTTTTCATCCGGGATGCCCGCGAGCTGATGAAGGCCGTCAATATTTTGGGTGATCACGCCTTTGAGTTTACCCGCCAAGTCAAGCTTGGCCAGTGCCGCGTGCCCCAGATTTGGCCGCGCCTTCAGGACTTCCTTCATGAAGTGGAATTTATAGGCCCAATATTCTGCGCGTTTTTCCTCACTGGCAAGAAATTCCCGGTAGGTGACGGGTTTGAAACGATCCCAAAGCCCGCCCCGGCTTCGATAGTCCGGAATACCGCTTTCCGTGGAAATGCCCGCTCCGGTAAAAACAAGAATGCTGTTTGCGCTCCGGAGGAATTCCGAAAGCCTCTCCGTTTCAGACATTGACGCGAATGTTTTTAGCGGGTTCCGAGGTTTTTTTCTCGGAGGCTTTCGCAGGGGACGCAATATTGGGCATGGGGAATCACCAGCAGCCTTTCAACCGGGATGCTCTTCTTGCAATCGGTGCAGATGCCGTAGGTCCCATCGGCGATCCTCTGCATGGCTTCTTCGACCCGGAGAATTTCATTTTCCTCGCGCCGGTCCTCGCTTTCAAGGATTTCAAATTCCTCCTTGAGGGGAAGAGCGTCTTTGGCGTCTTGAGGGACTTCCTGGGATAATTCGCGCTCATGATGGCGCAGGCCCGAGGAAAGGTGGCGGTGCAGATCGTTTAGCTTGTTTTTAAGGCGTTCCAGATCCGCGGGTTTTAGAGCGTTGTTTGTCATAGCGGCACGTTCCTTTTGCTCCTAATAACGGCCGGATGAGGCAAATTGATAAGGTCTGTGTTAAAATACCTGCCGTTTCCCCCCCCGCACGGCTAAAAAGGAGGTTGAACCTGAAAGAGCGATTGATAAGAGGCCTTATACTCATAGCGTTTTTTTTGCCCGGGGTCTCCGGGGACCAGGCGTTTTCGGCAGAGGAGCCGGGAAAAAAATTTTATTTTGAATTACCCCTTGGCCTGGAACAGGATTATATGCAGATCCCCGAAGATAACCCGCTTACACCCGAAAAAGCCGAGCTTGGAAAGCTCCTTTATTTTGACCCCCGTCTTTCAAAAGACGGGACCGTTAGCTGCGCGACCTGTCATCACCCGGCCAAGGGCTTTACCGATCAAGCGCCCGTTTCAACAGGCGTCGGCGGGCAGAAGGGAACCCGCAGCGCCCCGGCCGTCATTAATGCGGCCTTTATGTTTTCTCAATTTTGGGATGGGCGGGCCCGGACTTTAGAAGATCAGGCCAAAGGACCGATCGAAAATCCGATTGAAATGGGAAATACCCACGAAGGGGCCGTCAACAGCGTGAAGGCCGTCAAGGGATACGCCCCTTATTTTCAGGCCGCTTTCGGCTCTGAAGAAGTAACGATGGACCGGATTGCCAAAGCGATCGCCTCTTTCGAGAGAACCGTGCTTTCGGGAAATTCAGCCTGGGATCGCCACACCCAGCTTAAAGACGCGTCGGCTTTGAGTGAATCGGCAAAAAGGGGGCTTTCGCTTTTCGAAGGGAAGGCCCGCTGCACCCAGTGTCATGTCGGGTTCACACTTTCAGACAGTCTATTTCACAATTTGGGCGTCGGGATGGCCGCCAAAGAGCCTGACTCCGGGCGCTTCAAGGTGACGGGGCAGGATAAAGACCGCGGCGCTTTTAAAACGCCGGGGCTCCGGGATTTGATTAAAACAGCACCCTATATGCATGACGGCAGTGTGGCAACCCTCGAGGAAGTGATCGAGCTCTACGTCCGCGGGGGTGAGGCCAATCCGTGGCTTGACCCCAAGATGAGGCCCCTTGATCTCGACACCCAGGAGAAACGCGATCTCCTTGAATTTCTGAAATCGCTTGAAGGAGACTGGCAGCCCATGGAGCCGCCTACGCTCCCGGAATAAGGAAATGACTTTACAAGTTTAGAGGCTGCAGTTAAGCTTTTGGGCACCCCATAAAAAGTTTCAAAAAAGGATCATTGTGAGCGTTGCGGCTGATCTGGAAACCAAGTTTCAATCCCTTTTGGGCAAGCAGAAGCTCAAATACACCTACGAACGGCGCCTGATTTTAGAGGAAGTCTGCCAGCTCAAGGCGCATTTTGACGCCGACAGCCTTTATGAGCGCTTTAAGGCCAAAGGCCTTCGCGTGGCGCGCGACACCGTCTATCGGACGATCCCGCTTCTTCTTGAAAGCGGGGTTATCCAGAAGTCCGTGGGACGCGGAAAAAAAGAGTTTTATGAGCGAACCAGCGCCAAGGGCCATCATGACCACATGGTCTGCGTTCGCTGCGGGAAGTTTATTGAGTTTGCCTGCCCAAAAATCGAAGAGCTTCAAGATCAGGTTTGCGCCGAACACGGTTTCCGTCTGATCTTCCATGACCACCGCCTTTTTGGCATTTGCGCCAAATGTCTTGCCTCCGGAGCCGGCGGAATCGCTATTGGATAAAGGCGTGTCAAGGCGGAAGAAATAAAGGGTTTTTTATCGGATGCTGCAAGCTTTTATCGTCGTTTTAAGAGAAGGCTTTGAAGCATTTTTGATCGTCGCGGTGACGCTGGCTTTTTTTTCGAGAGTCAAGCGCGCGGATTTGGTGCCCGCAGTTTACGGCGGCACACTTGCTTCGATTGGGACCAGCATTCTTCTCGGGGTATGGCTCTGGCGCCAAGCGCCGGGGCCTCTTTGGGAGGCTCTAAGCGGATTTGTCTCCGCGCTGCTTGTGACCGGCCTTGTCCTTCATGTCTGGCGCCACGCGCGCCATTTCAAAAGCGACATGGAAAAAGACCTGGCTAGGAATCTCTCCCTTAAATCTCCCCGGGCGGTTTGGTTCGGAGTATTTTTCTTCACCGTCCTGATGATTTCCCGGGAGGGCATGGAAATGGTCCTTCTCCTGCTTCAGATTCAGGAACCCAGAATCGTTACCGGGATTGGCCTCGGGATTCTGGGCGCGTTGGCTTTGAGTTTAGCCTGGGTCCGGTGGGGAAGCCTCCTGCCAGTCCGGAGTTTTTTTGAAGTCACAAGCCTTTATCTGCTTCTTTTTGTGATTCAAATCCTTATTTTTTCCTTCCATGAACTTACCGAAACCGGACTGATTCCGGCGGCCGAGAGCCTGCACAAGGCGACCGAGCCCTTCTCCCCGGAAGGTTATTACGGGCAATGGTTTCCAGCCGCGAGTATTGTCCTGTGCCTGATTTGGCTTGTTACGGGCAAGCTTCGGGAGAGGTTCTCTCAAAGCAGGGCCTAACCTGTTCTTCGGGGCTGGGTCTTCAAGGAGAGTGATTTAAATCACGGATTTCGAGGCCGGTCTGCCTGAAGATAATGGCGTAATCGCCAACACAAGGAGAGGTGGGTCATGATCAAACGCGTCAGCTTGGGTAAGGAAGTCGTGGTTTTAGCTAAAAATGAAGTCGGGGTTCTCTCAAAGGTAGCTTCGGCGCTTGCCGACCGCGGGATTAATATGACGGCGCTTTCGGCACAGGCCGCGGGCGGCGTGGCTTTGATGAATTTTACGGTCGATGAGCATTTGCGGGCCTGTGATTTGCTTCGGAAAAAGAAATTCTCCGTGGAAGAAAACCCGGTGCTCATTCTTGAGGTTGAAAACAAGCCCGGCGTGCTCCGCCAGATTACCCGCAAACTCGCATCGGCTAGAATCGACATTCTGAATGTTTACGGAAGCACGCCCGCGCCTTATGGAGTCTGCACGCTCGTTTTGTCAACAAGCAGCAATACGCGGGCGTTGGTGGTTTTGAAACGCGGGAAATAGTCCCTCCGGAAAAAGAGGAGTGACAGAGCGCAGTGTCCGAAGATAAAACCGCCATTCAGGAAGCTGAAGCTTACGAAAAAATGGCGGAATCTTTTTTCCGCGAGCGCAGGAGTGAGGAGGCTTTCCAGGCCTACCGCGAGGCCGCGATTCTTTTCAGGGCCGGAAGCGAACACTTACGCGCCGCGCGCGCCTTTGCCCAGGCTGCGCATGCCGAGAAAGTCCGCATGGGGCGCGAGTCGGCCCGCGAAGCCGCGGGGTCAAGTGAGGACGCCGCCCGCGAGGCCGTTAAAGCCCGGGAGTTCGCCTATGCGCGTTGGCTCTACCGTGAAGCCGGGCTCCTTTACGAAAGTGAAGGGGATTTTGAGCGCTACTCCCGGTGTTTTATGGAGGCCCAGGACACTTACCTTGTCTATTTGCGCGAGGTGATGGTTTCGGGCAAACGCCAGGAACGTTTTGACCAGCCGCCCGTCAATATCTCATGGCCTTTACGAATCAAGGCCGCCTGCGAGTATGCCTTTGGGCAGCTAAGCCGGCTTGCCTGGGGATACGGCGAAAGGCCGTTTCGCCTGATGGTGACGGCCGTTGTGATCGTTTTTTTAAGCGCCGGCCTTTATATGCTCTGCGGCCCGGTGCGGGTTCATCAAACCATTCGGCCCGTGAGCTTTGACGAGGCGCTCTATATGAGCGGCGTTACGTTTGCCACGGTCGGCTACGGGGATTATGTGCCCCTTGGCTGGATGAGCCGTCT
>JAHFHI010000142.1 GCA_023246995.1 Candidatus Omnitrophota bacterium | reverse complement strand
AGCCGGCCTCACTTCCGAGCGTTTGGGGTTGATGTAGACATCGGGATCATTCGGGTCTTGGTTAAAACCTTCAGCGAGAAGTGCTTCGATAAGCGCTGCTGTAATCTCCTTGCGGATTTCATCTTTCACCGCCGGATCTTTTAGACGTTTTTTTTGTCGAAATTCATCATTTAAAACAGATTGAACGCTGACATCCAGCCCGGCCGGAAGCGTCCGGAGTTCCGCCTTAAACTTTTCAACCATCGCTTTCGAGTCCCGAACTTCGGAGCGCCGCCCCCCGGTCGCGGAAGGCGCACCGGAAAAAACCCGCCTAAAAGCCTTCGCGTAGGCCGTTTCCATCTGCTCATTGGCCTGGTTCAGGGAAAGTTTGGCGGTTCGGTTGGCAAAGCCCAGGGTGCCCGCGATCCAGATCGACACGTAGGCGTTCAGAAGTTCAGTGCGTTCCTCAAAACCCGGGGCCTGCTCATAGGCTTTAAGGAAATCACGGGTCGCGGCCGCCCATTCCTCGGGCGTGAAGGAAAATTCCTCGGCGGAATTGCGCACCCCAAGGCTTTGGAGCTGCAGGGCACGGCGGTCCCCGAGCACGCTCCGGTAGAGATCCTTATACTGCCCCACCTGCTTCTGATAAGCCTCAAAGAGTTCCGCGCGGTGAAATTCCGGCAGAAGATCCTGCCAGCGGACGTCTTCCTGGGAGACCCTCTTTTTCTGCACGACCAGTTTTGATTCGGCGGCCTTTGCGAGCACCTGCGGATCCGATGTCCGGTAACGGATAATGTCATTGAAAAGATAGCGCAGCGCCATGGGAAGACGGCCCGAAATTTTTTCAAAATCAACGTTCTGATGCCATTTGCCCCGCATCCCGACCTCGGTCAGGGTGCGTCCCTGAAGCGCGGCCCGGACCCCGACCTGACATCCCACGCAATAGGCGTCATCTTGGGCAAAGGTAGAGTCCTTCATAAGTTCCTGAATGAGACCGGAGCTCATGGCAAATTCGCCGCCGTAGATCTGACGCAGGTTCAGACTCTTGGTCCCGGGAAAAGCGCTTGAAGTCATCAGGTAAGTCAGGAGATGGACCATGCCGTCGTCCTCGTCGAAAGATCTCGGCGCGTAGAGCGTCACGAAATCCGACTCTTTTCGCTCGATCCGCGAGTAAAGAGCGCTTACCAGGCTTTCGGCGCTCCTTGAGCGGTAAGCCAGGCGGATATCGGCATCGATCACCAAAAGATCGGCGCCTTGGGAGTTACGGGCGCTTGCGGCCGCGCTCATAAACGCTCGCACCGTCCAGGGCTTTCCCTTAAAAGCCGGGTCCGCTTCGCGCTCGGGGATGGGCTTGTCAAATCCGAGAATTTTTACGTTGGGGGCCAAATTGTTTAACCGGTTAAAAGGAATTCTCCGGAGGTTTTCAGCCTTTTCAGGTTCAACGCCGACAAGGATCAGCGACTGCTTGTCACTTTTGCTAAGGGCTTTGGCGAGAAACGCAATCAGGGAACGAATATTGGCCACCTCTTCATAGAAGGGAATCCCGATCATCACCTCCGCGGTTTTGAGCGCTTCTTTGATTTCGGCGCGCTTCAGCACAGCCTCCATGTGCCGGTCAAACTCGCGCGACCGGGCCTTATGATAAGCCTCCTCGTCCGCCAGTGTCGCGCGCGACACCTCCGTTGTCAGCGCCCTTACCTCTGAACGGGGAGCTTTGGAGGGCGGTTTTCCGCGAATGGGCTCGAGCGTGGCCCTCTGCTGATCAATCCAGCGCTGAAAATTAAAATCCGGGACTGTGGCTTTTCTTTCCCGGAGTTCCTCAAGCCGGCTCATGGCATAGGGCGTAAACGAAGCGTTTTTCAAAAGAGGATCTTTAGCCAGCTCGGCCGCGCTCGGACCTTCCTTGCCCGTAAAGGCCCACATGGTATCACTCCCGAGGCCGATCAATTCAAGGCGTAGAGCCTCCTTGGCTTTGCGCTCGGCTTCCCCATCCTTGGCTGAAGGCAGCATCCTCTGATAATCCAAAAGACGCTGGTTTCCCGCGCTCCAGCCCTTGGCATGATGCTCAAGCGCGTGGCGAAGAGCCGTTCCGGCGAGGACAGGATTGGTCATGTCCATCTTGTCCCATTGGGGATTTTGCGTCAGCGCGCTGTAGACCGCTCTGACGTTTTCTTTGTAGTCGGCATCCATGGAGTGCGCGAGCACCAAAAGCTGTTTGGGTGCGTAATCATTTTTAAGCGCCCAGCTCTGCACGGCCTGAAGCTGATAACCCTGGGAAGGCCTTGCCACAGGGTTGTAGGCTTTGGGGTCTCCATATAAATACGTCAAAAGAGCCGGGTGCGCTTCAAGAAAACTCCGCTCCTGATAGTTCTGAATCAACCGGAGTCTCGAATATCCTCCGGCAGTCGCGCGCATGGCCAGGTAGTCGGCGATCGCCCGCTGCAACATGACGGTCACGACCTGATCCCCCACCCAGGAAGGTTCCGTTGCCCTCATATAAAATCCCCGTCCCCCGGTGCTTTTATAGAGCGTAAAAAGCTGAAGAAGATCCGGCGGAAGCTTGGAATTTTCGGAGGTGTCAAAATTTTTAACATAGTAGACAACCCGTCTTCCGGCCATCCAGTTATTAAAGAGGCTCGTCACATGCGGATCGTCATACTTGGCCCAATATTCCCGCCAGTCCTTATTTTGAATGACTTCCACGACTTCCCGCAGGGCCGTGTTGTATTCCTTGCTGTTGCGGATATCGATCCCGGCCTCACGCAAGGCAAAGGGAAACATCCGAGCCACATCTTCAGCTTCGGGGCCAAAGAAATATTCGCGCCGGTAGGCGCCCTGGAGAAGCTGGGGCAGCATGGCGTTTGTCTCGCGGTAGGCCATGCCCCAGCGGTCATGAGAAACCCCGAGGATTTGATTGGCCAGGCTGTTTTGACGGTATTGTGCCAGATCCGCAAGCCAGTAGTAGGGATGCCACAAATCGATGCTCTTTTTCGCGACAAAAATCTCCATGCCCGCGTGTACATCCGAGGGGCCGTGAATAAACCGGATATCCCCATAGCTTAGCCCTCGATCAGGCCGGTTCAGCGACAAAAGCACATATTTCCAGTAATTGTTGCGCAAATAGGTGATGCTCCGGTCAAGCCCGGGATAAAGCTGGGGATGAGCTTTTTCCAGATACCGCGCTTCGGTCAACGTGCGAAGGGACTTCAAAAAAAGCTCGGTTGAGCTGGGGTCTCCGTTGGCATCACGCAAAGGACTCACATGCGCGGCCATCACGCCGGGGTCAAACATAAGCGTGGAGCCCTGCAATTTGTAAGGCACTTCTTCAATCCCGTATTTCTGGCGGTTCAGCCCGAGCGAGAGAACTCCCCACTGAACCCCGGGAGCCATTTCCTTCATCGCCGCCAGATAAATTTCTTCACGTGTGCTTCCTGGGCTGATCGTACTGCCTTCCATGTTTTTCTGAATCCAGAAAGCGAGATCGTGGACATTCAGCCGGTTCGGGCCGCTAAGTTCCCATTTGAGTTTTCCCCCGAAGATCTCCTCCGCGACGGGCACGAGATCTTCCCGGACCAATTTCGGATCAACGTGAGGGATTTGGTCGATGGGATCTACCTTGGTGATGGCCCGGTTAGCGAGTTTCACAAATGCGGCGGCATTAAATTTTCCTCCGACTTTCGCGGCTTCAGCAATCTTTGCGGCATCCGCTTCAGGCGCGGGAAAAACAGGCTGGGGTAAGGGTGCCTTTTTTTCAGCTTCCGCTTCAGCCGCGCCCGGCGCTTCTTTTTTCAGGGCAGGTTCGTCCTGCTTTTCGGGCGCGGCAAGCGGCACCTGTTTTATCTCCCCGGGGGCTTTTTGCTCAAGAGCAATCCCGCCTTTTTCCTGGACCGGCTGGTTCTGCGGTCCCCAGAGTGATAAGCCGATCGTCACACCGGCAACGAGCGTGATTCCGAGCATAATCGCCTGCAACTTCCGTATCTCGCTCCTTGCCGGAAGCGAAGGGCCTTGGGGTCCGCGATCGTCTTTTTCACTGCTTTTCTTCAACGCGATGTAGGCTCCGCCAGCAGCGGTAAGAAGCGCCAGGGATGTGCCCAGAATCTTGAGGGGGTCAAAACTCGTCCAAAAAGCGTCGGCCCCGGCCGGAGTTTCCAGGGAACTTGCCAGAGCGTTGACGGCTTCCCCCACATCTCCCAGCACAAGCGGCCCCTGATTAGCAAAATCCTGAAATGCCTGATCCACGGGGTTCATAGGAAGCACTCCCGCCGGAGGCGCGAAGGGTATGGGCAGCGGGGCCACCGCATCGGGAGTGATTTGAAAAGTCTGGATGCCCTCCGGAGTTTGGACGATAAGCTGGTTTCCGACCCGCCGGATCTGGACGGAACCCCTGGGCCCGGCAAACCGTCCGAGCACACGCACCGCGTTGCCGGATGGATCGAGCTCATAGACAACGGTCATTTGATTCTCGCCTGCCCGGTCAAGAAGCGTGATGGCCCGAAGATTTCCGAACTCGGAAAGATAATTGGACGGGTCAATCCGGCCGAAATAGGCTTTATTGCGGACTTTGTCGTAGAGCACCGCCCAGGAGACCCCGTTATTCCCGGTAATTCGGAGAAGGGAGAGATCCAGACCGATCGGGAGCGGATCTTCAAAAGAAGCTTCGTAGCCCGGACCCCGATTTAAAAGGAACGCGTCCTCGGACCCGTTGAAATTCATTTGCAGGTAGGTGTTATCTCCGGCTACGCGGACCTCAAGTTGCAGGGCACCCTCTGTCAACCGGGAATCCGCCACAGACGGCGGCATCTCGAGAAGTTCCTGCGTGCT
>JAHFHI010000141.1 GCA_023246995.1 Candidatus Omnitrophota bacterium | reverse complement strand
CTTCTGATTAAATCCTCTTTTTCCCCAATCGCACCCTTGAAATTTTTCTTTTTCAAAAATCCATCAAGCCATTGGCCCACCACGCGGTGAATTTCTTCTCGTTCCCTCTCCGAATCTTCCGGCGCAGCGGTACGCACCTCCGAACGCAGCGGGTTTTGTGCGGAAGTATCTCCGGGGCGAAGCGCCGTGAAATAATGGACTCTCCGGGCATAGGGCGCGGGATTCAAACGCTCCTCTCCGGATCTAAAAATCCGGAAACCAAACATCCGCAGCCGGTCTTCCATATAAGCCGCGAGCAAACCATGGAAGTCAGGGTTCCGGCCGGAATCCGATTGAAACGCATCTTTCATGCGCGCCCCGAGTGCGGGAAAACTGCCGGACTCAAAACGCTCGAAACTTTCCAGAAAGCGTTCAGTCTTTTTCCGGCTTCCAAAGTCCACATTCCAGCGAAAAGTTAAGGGGTTCCCGTGATCATCCGTGATTGCGGGCGTAAAAAATGCGGCCCGGATGCCGAGCCTTTTACGTTCTTTTTCAATGGCGTTCATGAGCGCCGGGCTCGCGTAGGAAGGAAAATCCCCGAGCATGAGAAATTTCCCCCCGGGCTTTAAGACTCTCACCGCCTCGAGCAATACCGGGTCCAGATCCTCGACTACGCTGAAAAATTCAAGGCCCGTCACCACATCGAAACTCGCGGCGCCAAAGGGAGTGCTCTCGGCCGGCGCCACGACATCCGCGCTTCCCCCGGTTCGAAACCGGATTTGGTCAAGGGTGGTCCAGCTGAAAGCAAAACCGCCCGGCGCCATGGTTTTAAGAATACTTTCTTTTCCGGCTCCGAGTTCGAGCACGCTCGCGCCTTCCCGGATCCGGGCCTGCCGGAAAACTTCGGCCATCACCCGGCGGTAATCCGCCATTTCAGCCCGGCGCGTGCGCAAAAGCCAGTCGGCTTCCGCGCTCCAATCTTTGGCATGATAAGGCCCCGCCGCGCGCACTTCGGATCTGGGCGGATTCGGATTCTCGATAAAAGTGGCCGAACCCAGCCGGATTGCGCTCAAAGCTTCCGCGATGGTCTCTTCCACGGAAAAAGAATCGGGCGCGATCCCGTATTTTTTGAGCGTCGGCAAAACGATGCTCCGGATCGTCTCCGGCTCTTTTAGCTTCCGGCCTTCCTCCAGGGTGATTTCCCGCAAACCGTCCCTGTCGGCGATCCGGACCCGACCCGGGTCGATCATGACAAGATGCCGCGCTTCGATTCCCTCCGGTTTTCCCGGGATCCCGCCCTGCAGGGCCAGTCCGCGCTTGCCAAGAGAAGCCATAAGCTGGACAAGTTCTTTTGTGAAGTTTTTTCCCCCGTCCGGCTTTTGCCTGAAATATTCTTCGAGGGTCGTCCCCCGGGTTTCTTCAATAAGCGCGGCATACGAAGAATAACCGGGATTCCCGGGAACCTGAATCCGCAGCGGATAATAGCGTAATAGTTTTGAAACATAGGGCGTCTGTTCGGCCGTAGTCCCGGCATGAAGGTCGCGTATCAAAATCCGCTTGCGCCCTTCTTTTAAATTATTCCCAGGGCTGTCGCTTGACCAGGGCCGGTTCCAATAAGTCAACCCGACCGGGATTTTCAGAATCGCACTTTTGTTTCCCTGCTGCGGGATCTCAACGCGGTAGCGGATCTGGGTATCATCCGCGCCTTCAATCGAAATAAATTGCAGGCTCGGATCCAGGGCTTCCGTCAAAACTTGCGCCTGTCCTTGATCGTACGGGTCCAGGGGGAGGGATAACTCAACGGTCCGGCTGGATTTAAGTTCCACGGGCGCGGGGTCCTTGCGCAGAGGCTTTGGGGGCGTGCTTTCAGAACGGCTCAAACGCCCTTTATCGGCTTGGAGCTCCCGCAGACGGGCTCGGATCGCGGCTTCCATTTCCACGGCGTTTGCGTACCGGACGCGCGGATCCGGGTCAAGCGCCTTGCGCAAAATATCCTCCATGGGGTTTTGCATAAAATCGAGTTTCCCGAGAATCTCGCCGGGGGGCATTTTTGAAAAATCGTAATCCGTTCCGCCGTCACGCGTCGCGGACTTTGACCCAAGCCAGATGCGCAGAAGCGTGATCCCGAGTGCGTAAACGTCGTCGTGGAAATCCGGCTCATGACCCTGCTCAAACTGCTCGGGCGGGGCAAAACCCGGAGTTCCTCCGGGCAGAATATAGGGTCCGCTTTTCTTTCCGTAGGCCAGGTTGAAATCAATCAAAACAACATGGCTTTCCGGGGTGATGAAAAAATTATCGGGCTTGATATCCCGATGCACGATCCCGATACGGTGCAGGATTGCGACCGCGGTCGTAACGGCCAGGGCCGTATAAAAGTATTGGAACATCGAGACAAAAGACCGGTTCTCATCGATAAAAAAGTCATAGCCGTTTTTGCCTTCCAGGTAGGGCGTAAATAGTCTCCGAAGCTTCTCGTCCCAGACCCCGAGCCGCAAATGCGGGTTGCGGTAATGCCTGCCTTCAAGCTCCCGCACCGCGGGATTTTCAGGGTCCGAAATAGCCCGGAAGATATCCTCCATCATCAGCGCTTCATTCCACAGATATTTGTCTTCCGAATCGTTTTTGGCTTCCTTGACAAGATAAGTTCCCTCGCGGCCTTCGTATTTATAGAGGCGGCTTAAAACCGTCGAACCCACAGGGACAAGCCGGGCGGTCTTATCAAGCCCCTTGATTTCCTCAAGCTGGGCCGCGTTAAAGTAAAGCGCGTAGGGCGGGGTTCTCACTTCCGAACGGCCGCCCGGCTCACGCGGAGCTTTAGGGGTGGAAATTTCGTGCGGCTCCCGAAACTCCCGGATCCATTTTAGAAAACTCTGAAATTCCTGAAGCGCTTTTGGGGAAGCCTCGAGAAAACGTCCTTCCTCTTTCAAAATTTTCTCGAGCCGGGCGGCAAATGCCTCGGGGCCTTCGGCCTCTTCCTGAAGAATTTCATTTAAAAAGTGGATTCGCTGCAAAAGCCGCTGCCCTTGCGCTCCGGCGGGAAGAGCTCCCTGAACCTTTCTTTCAAATGCCGCCATTCTCGCGATGGCTTCATCTCTGAAGCTCCGCACTTCGGAGCGCAGCCCGGGGCCCGGGGTTTGCGTGAGGCTTTTTACGGCTTGATCCAGCGTTGCCCGGTAATGAGACGCCTCGGGCAAAAATTTCTCGACGTGCGTCAACACATTCGAAAGTTTTTTCGCAGCCTGCTCCGGGGATCCCGCCCTAAGATCGTCGATGGCTCCGAGCAAATGATGTTCTTCATTGGGCATAAGATGCCGGACGGCTTCGATCATTCGAATTGTTTCCTCAAAAGGCGTGACCGTGCTCACGGACTTGGCGGAATCCGCGGCCGGTATTTCCGGCGTTTGAAGCTTTTCAAGATCCATGCCAAAAAGCGCTTTAAGAAGGCCCGGGTGCCTGCTCGCGCGGTCCGAGTAGAGCCGCGCCAGCGTTTCCAGGAAAAGGCTGCCTGCCGGATTGAGCGCCTCCTCGGGGAAAAACTTTGAAGCGACAAGGTAGGCATCAACCTCATCCCCGATTTCGCGCAGACGGGTTAAAACCGCAGCCCTTTGATCTTTTTGCTGATAGCGCTCTTTCAAATCAAGGACTTCCCGAATCCAATCTTGCAGAAGCTGCGCGGCTTCATCCCCCAAACTCTGCGCTGCCCCGCTTCGGACTTCAGAACGGCCGGTGTTATTTTCAACATTGTCAACGGCCCGAAGGGCCGATCGCAAATCCTTCATCTTCGAAGCGGCTACCGGCGGGGCTTCCGCCTCTTCCCATTCCCGCTTCATCGCCAATAACCGTTCACGCAGTATTCCGCTGTATCCGACCGTGGCGATCACCTCGATAAGTTGGATTCCCTCCGCCCTTTTTGAGTGCCGGCTCGCTTCCAGCAGACTCAGCCCCGCGTTAAGATTTTTTGTGATTTGCTTTTTTAAATGATCGCTCATGATCAAACGCCCGTAATCAAAATAAAAAATGTCCCGTTGGTTAAAAAAATACCGGAAGATCTCCGGATAACGCGGAACATTCCCCGACTCATCATCCCGGTAATCCAAAAGCTGCTGGAACCCTTCAAAAATTCTCTGGTCTGTTTTCTCATTCAAAATGTCCTGGACAATCGGCCCCACAGGTCTTTGCCCGCCGGAGACCTGATCGGTCTCCGTAAAATTTTCCGGGATCTCGTCGAGTTGGCCGTGAAAAGCGCGGAGAATGGCAATATCGTCAGGTTGACTCAGATCCAGGTTCCGGAAGGATTCCACAAACAGCCGGTTACGATCCTGGGAAAAGTCCGTTTTTGGCTTTGCCCGAACCTCCGACCTTTTGCCGCCGCGGGGATGGATCTTCATGGCCGCGTGCAGAGCCACGGGCGTTTGGGTAATCTTATTTTCCTTGAGAAATTTCTCCGCCCATTCTTTTCGCACAACCCGAGTTTCCGCCATGTCAAAGCCCGGGAAAATCCCGAATTCCTCCGCCATAAAAACAGCGGGGTCTTTGCCCGGGAAAAGCTGATGGATCGTGGTGTAGGTGCCGTTCAGCGACCGGCCAAGATATTTCTGCAGATCTTCTCTAAGCAAAATCTCATGGGCGCTTGAATCTTTTCTCATGTCGGCGGCCACGGCTTTCCAAATCTCCCGGAAGGATTCCGGATTATTCCACCGTGCCGCGACAAGATCAAAATCCATGAGGTCTTTTTTAAGGGTTCTTTGAATATAGCTTGCAAGCGCTCCGTCCGAAAGCCCCAGGGCATCGGCCGCCTGAGAGAACAAGACGTAGCGGCGGCCGTTGGCTTTCTGCAGAAG
>JAHFHI010000140.1:1354-4844 GCA_023246995.1 Candidatus Omnitrophota bacterium | reverse complement strand
CTTCTCGAACTTGTCAACAAAACCGGTATTCCGATCACGACCACCGTGCTCGGTCTCGGGATTTTTCCGGAGACGCATCCTTCTTCGCTGCGGATGCTCGGGATGCACGGCACCCACTACGCGAATTATTCGGTCCAAAATTCCGATCTCCTGATCGCGATCGGGGCGCGTTTTGACGACCGGGTGACGGGCAAGATCGATATGTTTGCCCCGCACGCCAAAATTGTTCATATCGATATCGATCCCTCTTCGATTTCAAAAGTCGTGAAGGTGCATCATCCGATCGTGGGCGACATCAAGCCCGTGCTCCGGGAGCTCAATAAACATGTGAGCGACCTGCGCCCCCAGATCAAAGACTGGCTGCGCCAAATCGAAGAGTGGAAAAAGAAGCATCCGCTCAAGTATAAGCAGGAGGGTGGCATTCGCCAGGAGTACGTGATCGAGAAAATCGGAGAGCTTACCGAGCACAAGGCCGTGGTCACGACCGGTGTCGGCCAGCATCAGATGTGGACGGCGCAGTGGTACGGGTTTATCAGACCCCGGGGTATGATCACTTCCGGAGGACTCGGCACCATGGGCTACGGGTTTCCTTCCGCGATCGGGGCCCAGCTCGGCCGTCCGGATGAAACCGTTGTCTGCGTCGACGGCGACGGCTCTTTTCAGATGACCCTCTGCGAGCTTGCGACGGCCGCCTACTATAAAGTGCCGGTCAAACTTTTTATCATGGATAACGCCCATCACGGGATGGTGCGGCAGTGGCAGGAGCTTTTCTACAGGCGCCGCTACTCGGGCTGCGAGCTAGGGCCCTCCAATCCTGATTTCGTGAAGGTGGCCCAGGGCTACGGTATTCTGGCCATTCGTGTCGAGAATCAAGACGAAGTGACGGGAGCGATTAAAAAGGCCCTTGCTCACAAGGGGCCGGTTCTGGTTCACGTCCTTGTCTCTAAAGAGGAAAATGTGTATCCCATGGTGCCGGCCGGGCATGCCCTGGACCAGGTCATGGACATGGCATAAGGAGGCTATTCAATGAAACATACGATTTCAGTTTTGGTGGAAAATCATTTCGGAGTGCTGGCGCGCGTGGCCGGGCTTTTTTCCGCGCGCGGGTTTAATATCGACAGCCTGGCGGTCGGCGAAACCCATGACCCTTCGGTTTCACGCATGACTATCGTGGCGCACGGCGATGAGCGCATCCTTGAACAGGTCATCAAACAGCTTGATAAGCTCGTGGACGTGATCAAAGTCGAGGACATTACGGATGATGACATGATCGACCGGGAGCTCGTGCTTGTCAAAGTGAACGCGGATGCCTCAAACCGCACGGAAATCATGCAGATCGTCAACACCTTCCGGGCGAAAATCGTGGACGTAAACCCTAAGACCATGACTATTGAGGTGACGGGAAACGAGAGCAAGATTGACGCGATGCTCGAACTTCTGGGCCATATGGGCATTCGCGAGACCGCCCGAACGGGGCTGATCGCGCTTTCCCGCCGCAAGGAACTTTTTGTGCCCGACAAGGACGTGGCGGCAGCGGATTTTTCGCCGGCAGGCGATGCGGCCTCGAAACCCGCCGCAGCCAAGGCCGGTGGTTCCAAAAAAGTCAAAGCCGGTCTGAAAGCTTAAAACATCATCGCTATTTTCTAAGGAGAAATTTTATGGCAAAGATCTACTATGACAAAAACGCGGATTTGAAACTTCTCAAAGGCAAAAAAGTCGCAATCGTCGGCTACGGCATTCAAGGCCGGGGCCAGGGGCTGAATTTGCGGGACTCGGGCGTGGAAGTGATCATCGCCCAGCGCAAGGGCGGGCCCAACTACGAGATCGCCCTGCGCGACGGCTTTAAGCCCGTGGAGGCCGAGGAGGCCGCGAAAAAAGCCGATATTATCCAGCTTTTAGCCCAGGACCATCTTCAGGGCGAGATTTACGAAAAAAGCGTGGCCCCGTATCTCAAGCCCGGCAAAGCCCTTCTTTTTTCCCACGGCTTTAACATTCACTTCGGATATATCCGGCCTCCGAAAAATGTCGACGTCTACATGGTCGCGCCCAAAGGCCCCGGCGCGCTGGTGCGCTCCCAGTTTCTCGAAGGCGGCGGGGTGCCCTGTCTTGTGGCGGTCTTTCAAAACGCGAGCGGCAAGGCGCTGGATTTGGCGCTGGCCCATGCCAAGGCGATCGGAGGAACCCGCGCCGGCGTCATTGAAACAAGTTTTCGCGAAGAAACCGAGACCGATCTTTTCGGGGAGCAGGCCGTTCTCTGCGGGGGTTTGAGCGAGCTCATCCGGGCCGGTTATGAAACGCTGGTCGATGCCGGATATCAGCCCGAGATGGCCTACTTTGAATGCCTGCACGAGGTCAAACTGATCGTGGACGCGATTTTTGTGGCCGGTATCAGCGGCATGCACCGGAGAGTTTCGGACACGGCCGAATACGGCGATTACACACGCGGCAAGCGGGTCATTTCAAAGAACTCGCGCGAAGAAATGAAAAAAATCCTGAAGGAAATTCAAAGCGGGGCGTTCGCCCGGGAATGGATTTCAGAGAACCAAAAGGGAAGGCCTCACTTTAATCAGCTTCGCGCGGAGTGCGACCAACATCCGGTGGAGCGGGTCGGCGCGGAACTCCGCGGGATGATGCACTGGATACGCGAAAAAGGGCTTGATGCAAAGCCGGCGAGAAACTCGGCCGCGAAAAAATCCGCAAGCAAGAAAGTGAAGCTCAAGGTTTCTTAAGCCCCGGGCTTTTTGATTCAACCATTCAATCATGAAAAAAAAGCGTAAGATCTTTATCTTCGATACCACGCTGCGCGACGGCGAGCAATCCCCCGGAGCTTCGCTTACGCCCGAGGAAAAACTTAAAATCGCCCGCCAGCTGGAGCGCTTAAAGGTCGATGTGATCGAGGCAGGGTTTCCGGCCTCATCGCCCGGCGAGATGAAAGCGGTGCGCATGATTGCCGAGGCGGTGCGCAGGCCCGTGATCTGCGGCCTTTCGAGGATGATTGAAAAAGATATCGATGCCTGCCGGCGCGCGCTTGAACCCGCGGCCAAAAAGCGGCTGCACGTATTCCTGGCCACCTCCCAGATTCACCGGCAGTACAAGCTTAAAAAAGACAAGAAAGAGATTTTAGCTCTGCTGGTGGATCATATCCGCTCGGCCAAAAGCGATTTCCGCCAGATCGAGTTTTCTCCCGAAGACGCTTCCAGGACCGAACCCCAGTTTTTAGTGGAGGCGGTGCGCGCCGCGACCGAAGCGGGCGCGACCTCGATTAATATTCCCGACACGGTCGGTTACACCGTGCCCCAGGAATTTTCTGATTTGATCCATCTTCTCATTAAAAAAAATCACGGGCTCGGCAAGGAGGTTGTTCTGTCGGTTCACTGCCATAACGATCTCGGACTTGCCGTGGCCAATTCGCTTGCCACGGTCCTGGCCGGGGCCAATCAGGTGGAATGCACGATCAACGGCATCGGTGAGAGGGCGGGCAACGCTTCTC
>JAHFHI010000140.1:0-1344 GCA_023246995.1 Candidatus Omnitrophota bacterium | reverse complement strand
AGGATTTCGTGGATTGCTTCACGGATATCCGTTTGGGCGAGATTATGAAAACCTCCCGCATGGTTTCCCACCTGACGGGCATGGTGGTCCAGCCGAACAAGGCCATTGTGGGCCGTAACGCGTTTTCCCATGAATCCGGGATTCATCAGGACGGAGTTCTTAAAAAGCGCCAGACCTACGAGATTATTGACCCCAAAAGGATCGGGCTTTCCGGAAGCCAGCTCATCCTGGGCAAACTTTCCGGCCGGCATGCCTTTAAAGAGCGCGTGACCAAGCTCGGCTATCGCCTGGCGGATTCCGAAATCGACAAGCCCTTCACGCGCTTTAAGGAATTGGCCGACAAAAAAAAGTATGTCTTTGACGAGGATATTGAGGCCATTCTCGAAGATGAAATCGGGCAGATCCCCGAGGCTTGGAAGCTCGACTATTTGAAAGTGACAAGCCAGACCGGAATTAAACCTCATGCCCAGGTCCGGCTTCTCTACCGGGGAAAAATTCACGAGGCCGCTTCCGACGGCGACGGTCCGGTGGATGCCTGTTACAGGGCTGTTGAAAAAATCGTCAAATCAGAGGCAAAGCTTGTGCACTACGGGATCCAGTCCGTTACCGGCGGCAAGGACGCCCAGGGTGAGGTCGTGGTCAAGCTCCGCTTTCAAGACCGCGAAGTGAGCGGGCGGGGAACCAGCACGGACATTATTGAAGCAAGCCTCAAGGCCTATTTATTTGCCTTGAATAAAGTGGCCACGCATCTGGTGCCGGCCGAGCCTTCCGGACCCTCGCCGGTGTGAAGCATCCGCCTTTTAAGCTCTTCGGGATTTTCGGATTTCCTGCCGCCCACAGTTTGTCACCGGCCATGCAGGAGGCGGCTTTTGCCAAAAGAAAAATCAAAGCCTACTACCTGATTTTAGATTTTCGCCCCGGTCCTTTTAAAAAAGCAATGCGGGGCCTGAAGAAGCCGGGATTTCTTCTCGAAGGCTTTAATCTGACCGTTCCTTATAAGGAAGCGGTTTTGAAGTACCTCGATCAAGTCACGCCCGAAGCCCGGAGCATCGGGGCCGTGAATACCGTTTTGCAAAGAGGCGGGAAATGGATCGGAACCAATACCGACGCGCATGGGATTCTCGCCTCTCTTGAAAAAGAAGCGGGTTTCCGCCCCCGGGGGAAAACCATTCTGATTTTGGGGTCCGGGGGAGCCAGCCGCGCCGCGATTTACGGACTCGCGGGTGCAAGGGCAAAAAAAATCATGATCGCCAACCGCCATCCCGGCCGCGCGCGCGGCCTTGCCGGAGAATTCCGCAAAAAATTTCCCGGGACTCTTTTCGGGGCATACCCCTTGAAGGAAAA